>SKVE01000456.1 GCA_007129635.1 Planctomycetaceae bacterium | reverse complement strand
GGACGGTGATGGTAAGAGGAACACCCACAAACGGGATGTGCCGTGCCTCGTCCCGCACGAATTCAGTTCGCGGGCGCAGATGATCCAGCGGGGACACGCAACGGCGCGATTGCCGGAGCGGGTGTCGGTTCCGCCAGCGGCGTTGTGTTTTGGAGTGCGGCGGCTTGACGCCGCTTTCGTTTTTGCGTCAGCTTTGCCTTTCAAATGCTGGCGGTTGCAGGACCAGAGTGGAAAGAGCCCGATCAAAGCGGCGTCAAGCCGCCGCAGTGCAAGGAGCCCTATCGGCCGATGGGCCACGGGAAAGCCAAACCAAGCATCTCGGGCCGTTTCCGATGGCCTTAGGAAGATCTCGGAGCCGGTTGCGTTGTTTCAGGGGCTTGACAATTACGGTCGCGTTGCATGCGGAGGCCGAGGGGGTCGGGAGTCGTTTTCGGCCAACCATTGACCCCATGGAAAACGGCTCATCCGAAAACGACGCCCGCCCCCCGTTTTCGCCGATTCCACCAAGCGATTTGCCTTGGGTCGAAAAATCGTGAAAGATTCCTTCTGGCGGTGCCGAACCTGCGATGTCTCCGCGAGTTTCACACCGCTTGCCCGGAAGCCGCTTGCCAGTCACAATGGTGTTCCGGTGCCTCGTACATCGTCCAGGCTTCGTCGTCTTTGGGCAGCCACGGTCGCCAGACGGTGGGAATCCTGCACTCTGGCGAGTTCGGCTACCGACGGCCTAACCTCGACGGTGCACCCAACGTTTTTTTGTCAAATCGATGTCGTGAGCTGAGGAACTACTGATGCCGAGTTGTGTGCTAGCGTATTCGGGCGGCCTGGATACGTCCGTCATCCTGGGATGGCTGATGGATGAAGGCTACGATGTGCATGCGGTGTACGTCGATCTGGGGCAACCTTGCGAAGACCGCGAAGCGATCCTGCAGAAGGCTCGTGACATCGGTGCTGCCAGTGCCAGGATCGTCGATGCCCAGGAGGAACTCTGCCGCGACTTTGCGTTTCCCGTCCTGCAATGGCAAGCCAAGTACGAAGGCGTCTACCTGCTGGGCACCTCGATCGCCCGGCCCTTGATCTCGAAAAAATGTTTGCAGGTAGCTCGCGAAGTCGGCGCGGATGCGTACTCCCACGGGGCGACGGGTAAAGGCAACGACCAGTGCCGGTTCCAGTTGGCGGCCGAGGCTTTGGAACCTCATGTCCGAGTGATCGCGCCCTGGCGGATCGCCCGGTTCCGTGAACAGTTCCCCGGTCGTACTGAGATGATCGCTTATTGCCAAGAGAAGAACATCCCGGTCAAAGCGTCGACCTCCAAGCCGTACAGCTCGGACGAAAACTGCCTGCACATCAGCTACGAGGCCGGAAAGCTGGAAGACTTGAACGTCAACGGTGTGGAACTGGTCGATTTCGGCATGACCGTTTCGCCGCAGCAAGCGCCCGACCAGATCGAACAAGTCACGGTCGGATTCGAATTCGGTCTGCCGGTGTCGGTCAATGGCCAAGCGGGCTCGGCGATCGACATCGTGTTGCAATTGAACCAGATCGGCGGACGCAACGGGATCGGCCGGATCGACATGGTGGAAAACCGCTTCGTGGGCATGAAGAGCCGAGGGGTTTACGAGGCACCGGGGATGACGATCCTGTACGAGGCGCTCCGCGTGCTGGAACAGTTGACGCTGGACCGCGACCTGATGCATCTGCGCGACCGACTGGCTCCGGAAGTGGCCGAGATGGTGTACTATGGGTACTGGTACGCGCCCAAATTGGATGCGCTGTTCGCTTTTATCCGCGAGGCTCATCGGCATGTGACGGGCGAGGTGCGTCTGAATTTGTATAAAGGCAACGTGATGGTCGACGGCCGCTGTAGCCCCAACAGCCTGTACGACGAAGGGATCGCGACCATGGAAGGCGGCGGATCGTACAACCAAGACGATGCCGAAGGCTTCCTGCGGATCCAAGGGTTGCCCAGCCGAGTCCAGGCTCGCGTCACGCCTCGCAGCTACTGACCGGACGCAGCACGGAACCATGGCTCTCCGGCGCCGAATTCTACTCAACCAACTGACAAGGAGCACAACATGATCGCAGTTCGACAAGCGGCCGATTTGTTTCGTGGAGGCCTGGCCTGCGCCGCCTGCCTGCTGGTCCTGCTGGTCGTGGGCACGCAAGTGTCCGAAGCCCAGCAGATCGAGGACCAGTGGCGTTACACACTGGAAGCACCCGGCGAAGGCTGGCAACAGCCGGATTTTGATGACGCGGATTGGACCGAAGGACACGGTGGATTCGGGACTCGGCATACGCCGGGTGCTCGAGTGGGAACGGAGTGGTCGACGAACGACATCTGGTTGCGAAAGACGTTCTCGCTGGACCCAGTGCCCGCCAAGCCGGCGCTGCTGATCCATCATGACGAAGATGCCCAGATCTATGTCAATGGCCAATTGCTGGCGACTTTCGAACAATACACCGTCGAGTACAAGGTGGTGCCGATCGCGGCCGAAAAACGCTCGTTGTTGCGCACGGGCAAGAACGTCATGGCCGTGCATTGCCGCCAGACTATAGGCGGCCAGTTTATCGATGTGCACGTGGTCGATGCCCAGGACGTACCCACGTTGCCACGGCCCAAGCGCGATACGCGTCCGTTCCTCTCCGATTTGATCACTCCCTGGGGCGAAAACGTGACAGCGGAAAACGTCTGGCAGGAATACCCTCGGCCGCAGATGGTCCGCGAACACTGGCAGAACTTGAACGGTCACTGGGATTATGCGATCACCGATGTCCAGGACCACGAGACTCCGCAGGATTGGGACGGCAAGATCCTGGTCCCCTTCTGCCTGGAATCGAAACTGGGCGGCGTCCAGCGTCTGTTGGATGCGTCCGAAGCCTTGTGGTACCGCCGCACCTTCGAACTGGAATCGGCGGCCGGTCAGCGTACGCTGCTGAACTTTGAAGCCGTGGATTATCGGTGTGACGTCTTCGTCAACGGTCGTCTGGTCGGTTCCCACCAAGGCGGGCACACGCCGTTTGCGCTGGATGTAACCCAAGCGGTGCGCCCGGGGCAGAACGAGGTGATCGTGCGGGTCGAGGACGAAACCGAGGGCTGGCAACTGCGAGGCAAGCAGGTGCTGGAAGCGCGAGGTATCTGGTACACCCAGGTCTCGGGGATCTGGCAGACGGTCTGGCTGGAACAGGTTTCGCCGCGCTATCTCCAGGATTTGAAGATCGCCACCGATGCCGCGGCGGGCAGCATCACCGTCCGCCCCATTGTGGCCGGCGATGACGTTTCTTCCCGAGTGCGAATTGTGGTGCGCGACGGCCAGCAAGTGGTGGCCGAAAGCGAAGGCACCCACGCATCGATGACGCTGGAAATCCCCGCTGCCCGGCTGTGGTCGCCCGACGATCCTCATCTGTACAATATCGACGTCATGCTGCTGGATGCGCAGGGAGAAATCCTCGATCAAGTCGCTTCCTATGCGGGAATCCGTACGGTGGGCAAAGTTCGCGATGCGGATGGGCACTGGCGCTTCACGTTGAATGGTGAACCGATCTTTCACTGGGGACCGCTGGATCAGGGCTGGTGGCCCGACGGTTTGCTGACGCCGCCTTCCGACGCAGGCATGCTGTTCGATATCGAATTCCTGAAAGCGGCCGGCTTCAACATGATTCGCAAGCACATCAAGGTCGAGCCGCGGCGCTACTACTATCACTGCGATCGGCTGGGCATGATGGTATGGCAGGACCATGTCAGCGGCGGTCAAAGCCCTCCATGGACCCGGCTGCGACCCAATCCTGAAGACGCAACGTGGCCGGACGAACACCATCAGCAATTCATGCTGGAACAGCAGCGGATGATCGACACGCTGGAGAACCATCCGTCGATCGTGGTCTGGGTGCCGTTCAACGAGGCCTGGGGCCAGCATCGCACGATGGAGGTGGGCCAGTGGGTCGCCGATCGCGATCCGTCGCGATTGGTGAACATCGCCAGCGGCGGCAACTTCTGGCCGGTGGGCGATATCGTCGACGCCCACAGTTATCCGCATCCCGTCTTTCCCTTCGACCAAGGCAAGGGCGGCCGCTTTAATGATTTTATCAAGGTCATGGGCGAGTTCGGTGGACACGGCTACCTGGTGCCCGGCCACCTGTGGGACGCTCAGCGGGAGAGTTGGGGGTACGGCGGTCTGCCCAGATCAAAAGAAGAATACCTCGAACGTTATGTGACCTCGCTGAAGATGCTGAACGATCTGCGGAAGCAAGGGATCGTCGGTGGCGTCTACACCCAGACGACCGATGTCGAGGTCGAGATCAACGGGTTGATGACCTACGATCGGCGAGTCATCAAGATTCCCGCCGAGGAATTGGCCGAATTGTGTAAGATCCTGTTTGATGATCCTTGAACCGTCCCGAATCCTTGTTCGCAGTTCCGAATCTACGATTTAAACGGAGAGTTTCCTATGTCGAAGTCCCCACGCGCAACCAACGTCGATCGTCGTCGTTTTCTTCAGTACACCAGTTCGGCCGCTGCTACGGTGGCGGCCATGTCCGGCAGCATCCCTGCGGTCCACGCCGGCGAGGACCATACGATCCGACTGGCCCTGTTGGGCTGCGGTGGCCGAGGCAACGGGGCGGTGGGCAACGCGCTGAAGACCGCCGACCAGGGGCCGATCAAGCTGTTTGCCCTGGCGGACGTTCACGAGGGTTCGGTCGAGAATTCGTTCAAAGTCCTGTCCCGCCAGTTCGAGGATCAGGTCGACGTGCCGCAGGACCGGCGTTTGGTTGGATTCGATGCCTACAAGCGGGCCATCGACATGCTCCGTCCCGGCGACATTGCCATGTGCACCACCCGCTCGTATATCCGCCCGCTGCATGTCGAGTACGCGGTGTCCAAAGGAATCAACGTGTTCATGGAGAAACCCTTTGCTTCCGACCCCGCCGGTCTGCATCGGATGCTGCGCGCTGGAGAAGAAGCCGAAAAGAAGGGCCTGAAGGTCGCGGCCGGATTGCAGTGTCGCCATTCGCCAGCTCGCGCCGCCCTGATCGATCAGATCAACAGCGGTGCCATCGGCGACTTGCAGTACGTGCGAGCCAACCGTCTGGCCGGACGCCGCTGGATGGGCGACCAGGGCGATCGGTCCAACGATCTGATGGCCCAGTTGCATTTCGGCCGAATCCCGTTGCTTTGGGTTGGGTCGGGACACATGGTCGACAACCTGATCCACCAGATCGATGAATGCTGCTGGCTGATGGACGCCTGGCCGGTCACGTGCCACGGGATGGGCGGGCGCGAGGTAGGCAGCACCGACCGCGGCCAGAATATCGATACCTACTCGATGGAATTCACCTTCCCGGACGGCCGGAAAGCCATCTGCGGCTTCCGCCGTGCTCAAGGCGGCTTCAACGAGTTCGCTACGTTCGTGCACGGGTCGAAAAAGGCCGGACAATTCTCGGGCAATATCCACGCCGCGACCGTCCACATCTTCAAGGACCAGCGCATCGCCACGGATAACATCGAGTGGTCACCTACCCCCGATGCGCACAACCCCTGGGATTACCAGTGGATCGACTTCGTCGATGCCATCCGCAACGACAAACCGTTCAACCAGGCCCGGCGAGCCGTGTACGCCGATTACGCTTCGCTGATGGGCCGCGCGGCTTGCCACTACAATCGGATCGTCACCTGGGATGAAGTCGTCAATTCGCAGTTCCAGTTCTGCGATTACCTGGATGAATTGGACTACGACAGCCCGGCTCCCGTCCAAGCCGACGAGAACGGCTTCTTCCCCGCCCCCGCGGCTGGCGAGTGGGTTGAACTGTAGACCGAATAAGGATCGGCCAAGGAATAACTGTCGGATTTCGTTTGGTGTTACCCAGCGCGACCCCTTCCGCCGATTCCACCAAAAAATGCCTGGCCGAGTGCTTATTCGGGAGGACGGTGGAAGGCCAAGGGGCCGCCCCCTTTTCTGAGGCGCAACCCAGAAGTAGCACGGATGGCAAAGCCGGGGCACGGATGAGCCACGAAGTGTGGAGCGAGTTGCAAAGCCTGCGGGACTCTTGTCCGTGCCTCGGCATTGCCATCCGTGCTACTCGACGCTTTCAGAATCCGAAATTTGAATGTCCAAAACACACACATGGGCGTACGAAAAGAATGGGGGTCGGTTACCAGACGGTGACGGTGTCGCCGGCTATCAGTTTTCGTAGGGCGTCGTCGATCAATCGAGTGGCGCCGCGGCGCTGCATCTCCTCCATGATCTCGACCTCGCCGGCTCCTTCGGCGATCAGCCGGGACAGCGAAGCGTCGACCGGCATCATCTCGAACAAGCCCAGTCGGCCGACGAAGCCGCGATTGGCACAGTACATGCAACCGCTTGGCTGGTAGACCGTGCGACCGGCCAGCGAAGGATCGCCCATTAGCTGAGCCCATTGGCTGGTCAGTTCGATCTTCTGACGGCAGTGTTCGCAAGAGAGACGTACCAGTCGCTGGGCGACCACCAATCGCAAGGTGGCGGCTACCAGATAGCGGGCCACGCCCATATCGATCAGCCGCGTGACAGCACTGGCCGCCGAATTGGTGTGCAGGGTGCTGAACACCAGATGGCCGGTCAGCGCCGCTTTGATCGCGATATCCGCCGTTTCGCCATCGCGGATTTCGCCGATCATCACCACGTTCAGATCCCGCTGGCTGATCAACCGTCGGACGGCCGCGTACAGCCTGGTGCTCTTGCCGCTGCCGGTCGGACCTGCGACCAGGACCAGTCCGTCGCTCAATTCGCACAGCCGGACCAGACTGTCGGGTAACCTCAGTTCTGCCAGTTCGCGGAACCGGTCTTCTAGCCGCCGCATGGCGATCGCCAGCTTTGCCCTAACGCCGATAGATGTTGTAGCGGAATCGCGTGCCGGACGACGAGCTGACCGCGCCGTCCAGGGATCCTGGGCCTTGCAGCGGAGGCCGTTGGGACAGGGATGCCAAGTGGTCGGCGATGGCTCGGATCTGCTCGGCAGCGATCCGAGGATGGTCGGTCTGGGGTTCCAGCAGTCCTTGGATCCGCAGATAGATCGGCAATTCAGGCGCGAAATGCACGTCGGATGCATCCCGCTGGACGCATTCGTCCAGCAGCGTGTCCAACAAGCGGATC
>SKVE01000710.1 GCA_007129635.1 Planctomycetaceae bacterium | reverse complement strand
TTCCTGTTCCAGTCGCTGCTGGACGATCTCCATGTGCAGCAGTCCCAGGAATCCGCAACGAAATCCGAACCCCAACGCCTCGCTGGTCTCGGCTTCAAACTCGAAACTGGGATCGTTGATCGAGAGTTTTTCCAGTGCATCGCGCAACTCGGAGAAATCCTGGCCATCGGAAGGATACAGGCCACAGTAGACCATCCGCTTGGGCCGTCGATATCCGGTCAACGGTGCTGCGGCGTCGGGTCCTGGGACGCTGATCGTGTCGCCGATCCGGACCTTTTCCAGCGATTTGATGTTGCAGATCACATAGCCGACTTGCCCCGCCTGCAATTGGCGGCAGGGGCGAGGTCGAGGCGAGAACTGGCCTAATTCCAACACTTCGTGAGTCGAACCGACCTGGAGGAACCGGATGCGCTGGCCCTGGCGGATCACTCCATTCATGACGCGGACATAAGTGATCGCTCCGCGGTACGCATCGTAATGCGAATCGAAGACCATCGCCTGCAGCGTCGAAGCAGGATCGCCCGTCGGCGGGGAAATCCGTTGGACCAGCGCTTGTAACAACTCGGGAACCCCGGCCCCGGTCTTGCCGCTAACCCGTAGGACCTCGTCCCCGCTGATCCCCAACGAATGCTCGATCTCCTCGATCACCTCCTCCGGCCGCGCGTGCTTCAGGTCGATCTTGTTGAGCGCCGGGACGATGACCAGATCGTGTTCGAGCGCCATGTAGGCGTTGGCCAACGTTTGGGCCTCGACGCCCTGAAACGCGTCGACCAGCAGCAAAGCGCCCTCGCAACACGCCAACGACCGTGACACTTCGTATTGAAAATCGACATGGCCGGGCGTGTCGATCAAATTCAATTCGTAGGGCTGATCTGCCGGTTGATAGCGCAACGCGACCGCTCGAGCCTTGATGGTGATCCCCCGCGTCCGTTCCAGATCCATGTCGTCCAGCAATTGATCGCGCATCTCACGCTGGCTGACCGTGCCCGTGCTCTCGAGCAATCGGTCCGCTAGCGTGCTCTTGCCATGGTCGATATGGGCGATGATACAAAAATTGCGGATTTGGCCACATTGGATGTCCGTCACGTCAGATCAATGCTCCCGATTCCGCCGGGGGATCTCGCAACGCGTCCAGTAAGCGGCCAGGCGAACCCATGATGTTGTAACCGCCATCGACGTGCAACGTCTCGCCGGTGATCCCATCAGACATCTCCGACAACAGAAAGGCACCGGTGCGACCAACCTCTTTGTGGGTAATGTTTCTGCCCATCGGAGACATAAATCGATATAATTGCAGCATTTCGTTCACCCCGGCTGCCGAACCGGCCAAGGTCTTCAGCGGCCCGGCACTCAGCGCGTTGACCCGGATGCCCCGCTGGCCCAAATCGTAAGCCAGATACCGCACCGAGGCTTCGAGGGCCGATTTGCAAATCCCCATCACGTTATAGCCCGGCACGCATTTTTCGCCGCCAAAATAGCTCATCGCCGCAATCGCTGCTCGGCGATTCATGATATCCTTGGCAGCATTGGTGACCGCGATCAGGCTGTACACACTGATATCCATCGCCAATTGAAAGCCGGATCGACTGGTTTCGACCGTGGGACGGTTCAAGTCGTCTCGATCGGCAAAGGCGATCGAATGTAGGAGAAAATCGATCGAGCCGAACGTATCTGCCGCCAGATGCATGACGTGGGCGATTTGATCGTCGTCCTGTACGTTTAACGGAACCAGGAATTTTGCCTGAGAATAGCCCTCCAGGCATTGAGCCACCCTTCGACGGTTCTTCTCCCGTTGATCGTCGGGACGATCCGGCAGGTGGGTAAACCCACATTCGCCGCCTTGGTCCATAATCGTCTTGGCGATCGCCCAAGCGATCGAACGATCATTGGCCACACCTAGTATTAGTCCTTTTTTCCCTTCAAACAGGGCCATCCGGTTCTCCTCGACGCGCAAACTTTTAATCTTCCCAAGTGCATTGCGCGTATTAAGATAATCCTTCCAGGCAAAAGATGCCATTGCGGTTGGGGCGACATCGACCGAGATTTTGCGGTTTCTCGTTACCCCCTGTTTGCCAGATAGGCTAAGTTCCCCTAAAATCCGTGGGGGGTGGTCTGGTTTCCACCCGTCAACGTTACGCTTGTTAGGTCGATCATGACGCAAGCCATTCCATACCGTGCCTATACACCGCGATGGTGGGTCGCCCTGTTGTTGGGGCTGGCCACCTTAGGGTTTTCTGCCAGCCTTTGGGCTGATCAAGAGCACGCAGAACCTGAACCGGCCCGATTCCAAAAGGGGGTGATCATTCGGTTCGAGGGGATGATCACGCCGATCATCGAGCAGTTCTTTTACCGCCAGCTTGCAGCGGCCGAACGAGCCGGCGCGGATCTCGTAATTGTCGAGATCGATAGTCCGGGAGGTTTGGTCGATCCCAGCTTTCAAATCGCCCAAAAGCTACGTTACGTCGATTGGGCCCAAACCGTCGCCTTTGTTCCTCGCAAGGCGCTCAGCGGTGCCGCAGTGGTCGCTTTAGGCTGCGATCAGATCTACATGCATCCCGATGCGCTGCTGGGGAATGTAGGGGTGATGACGATCGGTCGAGACTCGCTGTTCCGATACGCCGAAGAAAAAATCCGCACGGATGTGGCCATTCAACTGCGCGACTTGGCCGAGGCTAGTGACCGACCCCCGGCACTGGCCGAAGCCATGGTCAACATGGATCTGGTGGTTTACCAGGTGACCAACCGGCAGACCGGTGAACAAACCTTTATGTCCGACGACGAGATCGAAGCATCCCAGGACCCCCAGGTTTGGGAGAAGGGGCGACCGGTTTTGGAGAGTCGGGAAAAGAATTTTTTAGAAGTGAACGGCCGGCGGGCTCTCGAATTGGGTTTGGCCGAGGGAAACGCACTAGGCCGCTCCGAATTGATCAACCTGCTGGGCCTGATCGAACCGCCAGTAGTATTGGAACCGACCGCAGTGGACACAGCGGTTTTTATCCTGAATCTACCTCTGGTCACCGGATTGCTGTTTGTGATCGGTTTGGTGGCTTTGTATATCGAATTCGCCGCGCCGGGGATCAGCATCGGTGGCTTGATCGCCGTGTTGTGTTTCGCTTTATTCTTCTGGAGCCGTTTTCTGGGCGGTACGGCGGAAATCCTGGAAGTCGTCCTGTTCTTGGCGGGCGTCCTGTTTCTTGCCATCGAGGTATTCGTTTTCCCTGGTTTTGGGGTATCAGGGCTGACGGGCCTGCTGCTGATCAGCGCCGGCTTGGTGATGGCCAGCCAAGATTTCATCGTCCCCCAAACGCCTCGGCAGTTGGAGTCGATGGGCGTGTCGATGTTGGTGCTGGCATCGTCAGGACTGGTGTTTCTGATGGCCGCGTCCGTGCTGACACGTTATTTTGGCACGATTCCGTTCTTCAATCGGCTGATTCTAAAACCGATCCCCGATGATCGATCGTCGCCGGACGGAAACCGCGATGGCGATAACCGGGGTGTGGAAACCGGTGGTCGAAAGTTTCGTGTCGGGGACAAGGGCATCACGATGACGGCATTGCGTCCGGCGGGCAAAGCCAGCTTTGACGACGAGACGCTGGATGTGTTAGCCGACGGCAGTTTTGTCCCCGCTGGGTGTTCAGTTCGCATCGACGAAATCCAAGGCTCGAGGATCTTGGTCAGCCAGATCGAAGAAGCCTGAACTTGTTCAAGCCCGGAAAACCCTTCTGTAGTGCCCCCATAGTTGACGGGCATCGCCTGCATCGTTTAGCTTGAGCTGGGCAACGTGTCGATGCTTGCCCCTTCACCGCATCTTTTCCCGGTACCAACCGGATGCGGTCCACCCGTAAAAATAGGGAGGTGTAACGATGATTCAATTCGATGTCGATCTGGCCGTAATCGGTTCTGGGTTCGGTGGAGGCCTGATGGCGATGATCGGGCAACGGCTGGGATTGAGGACCGTTTTGATCGATCGAGCCAGCCATCCGCGTTTCACGATCGGCGAATCCTCGACGCCAATCGCCAACATGGTGCTGCGAGATCTGGTCCAACGGTACAAGCTGACGGGGATCGAACCGTTGTGCGAGTACGCCAGCGCCGAACAGGCTCATCCGGAGGTCACGTTGGGGATCAAACGTGGATTTACCTATTTCTGGCACCGCACGGGCGAGCCCTTTCAGCCGCAGGCGGACGGTTCCAACGAATGGCTGGTTCCTGGAAATCCCGACGATCTGACGGCCGATGCCCATTGGTTGCGCAGCGATGTCGATCAGTTTCTGTTCAAGCAAGTGCGTGCCAGCAGCATCGCGACGATGGAGAATACGGACGTAACGGACATTACCCGGGATGGCGATCGCTGGTGCGTCGCAGGCTACCACAGTGAAGAACCGGTCCGCATTTTCGCCCAGTTCGTCCTGGACGCCAGCGGCGGGACTGGGGTGATGCTCAAGGCCCTGGAGATCCCGATCAGCATCGATTGCATGAAGACGAAGACGCGGACCCTGTACGGGCACTTCACCGATGTCGGCAACTGGTTCGACGCGTATCAGGAGGCTGGCGGTGTCGTCGAAGGGCATCCGTATCGATGCGACGAAGCGGCCGTGCATCACATCATCGAAGGAGGCTGGATGTGGCAATTGCAGTTTCGTAACGGGGTGACCAGCGCGGGCTTGGTGCTGGATCAGGACCGTCACCCCTACCACCCGGATCGGTATCCCGACGAGGAATGGCATTTGATTGTCGAGCGTTATCCCACGTTGGCCAAGCAGTTCGCGGGTGCTCGAATGCACGAGGCGACATTCCATCTGATCGGCACCGACCGATTGCAGCGGATCGCCGAACGATCCGCAGGAGCAGGTTGGGCCGGTTTACCGAATGTCGGCGGTTTCGTCGACCCGTTGCACGGCACGGGGATCGCACAGATCCTGTGCGGCATCGAACGCCTGGCGGCGATCTTGGAGCGTAGTTGGGGGCGGGATGACATGGAGGCTCAGTTGGATGCGTACAGTCGCACCGTACGGACGGAAATCGAGTTCATCGATTCACTGCTCCATGCGTGCTATCTGGCCATGGATGATTTCGCGCGGTTCAAGAGCACGTCTCGGCTGTACTTCGCCGCTTCGTCGATGTACGAGCGCCGGTTCCGCGCGGGGCGTATCCAGCCGGAACACGCGTTCTTGTGCGCCGACGACGAACTGTTGCGAAACGCCGTGTTGCAGGTTGTCGACCGTTTGACCGAGGACGCTCAGTTGCCAGTGGAACAACGAGCCGATGCGGCCGAATTCGAACAGTGGATCGATGGCCTACTGGAACCGCTGGAACACAATAGCGACTGACCCAATGGATGCCTGAACAGGTGATGCGATGTTGCGCCGCAGTTCCCCATTCCTTGCCTGCCGTTTCCTCAAGCTGACCGCGGTGATCCTCTGCCTGACCGCGTTCGCGTTGGCCACGGCAGCAAGCAGCGTGACGGCAACCGACCGTTATTTCGGCGTCCAGGTCGTGGACGAGGCGACCGGACGCGGTGTGCCGCTGGTCGAACTGCAGACGGTCAACCATCTGACCTGGGTGACCGATAGCGGCGGGTGGGCAGCGATCGACGAACCGGGACTGGCGGGCCAGCAGGTGTTCTTTTTCGTCCGCAGCCATGGCTACGAAGTGCCCAAGGATGGCTTCGGGTACGCTGGCGTACGACTCGACGTCCAGCCAGGACGCACGGCGGTCGTCAAGATCCGACGGATCAATATCGCCGAACGTCTGTATCGGGTGACCGGCGAAGGCATTTACCGAGACAGCTTGATGTTGGGGCAACCCACGCCTTTAGCCGAACCGCTGGGAGCTGGTCGAGTCGCCGGGCAGGATTCGGCCTTCGCCGAACGGTATCGAGGGAAAGTCTTTTGGTTCTGGGGGGATACGTCCAGGATGAGCTATCCGCTGGGGCATTTCTGGATGGCAGCCGCCACTTCGGAATTGCCCAACCAGGGCGGACTGGCGCCCGATCACGGCGTCGACCTGCACTATCTGGTGGCCGACGACGGCTTCAGCCGCCCGGTGGCGAGACTGGGAGTCGAGAAAGGCATGATCTGGGCCGACGGGTTTGTGACACTGCCCGACGAAACGGGACGCCAGCGGTTGTTGTGTCATTACGCGCACATGGCGTCCCTGTCGGAAATGGTCGGGCACGGGCTGGCCGTTTTTGATGACGATCAAGGAGAATTTGAAATCCTGAAAGTGCTGGACATGGACGACCGGCACCTTTTTCCGGGGCAAGCTCATGTGCTGCGGCATCGGGAGGACGGTCAGGAATACTTGTACTTTGGCGAGGTGTTCCCCACGGTGCGCGTGAAAGCGGATTGGCAGCACTATACGAACCCCGCGACCTACGAGGTCTTTACCTGCTTGGATCCGGCAGACAACGCCGATGGTGACCGGCTGCTATTGGATGCTGATGGCCGAGTGGACTATCAATGGCGGCGCGGGGGCAAGCCAGTCGACGGATCCGTCGAGCAAGCATGGATCGCCGCCGGGCGCCTGCCGCAGGACGAAGCGCGTTTCTTGCCGGTCTGCTGCGACACAGGCCAAGTCGTTTTGCTACATCGCGGTTCGGTGCGTTGGAACGATTACCGCCAACGCTGGATCGCGATCGCGACGCAAAAGGGCGGTACTTCCTTTTTGGGCGAGGTCTGGTACACCGAGGCGCTGCAACCGACGGGGCCATGGCGCCGGGCCACCAAGATCGTAACGCACGACCAGTACAGCTTCTACAATCCGGTCCATCACCCCTTCTTCGATCAGGACGGCGGCCGCGAGATCTATTTCGAAGGCACGTACACGAAGATGTTCTCGGGCCGCGAGGTGGCGACTCCACGCTACGAATACAACCAGATCATGTACCGCTTGGATCTGGCGGATCCTAAGCTCAGGTAGCTGGGACCACAGCGTTGGGCTCTTGCGGCACCTTCGATCGACTCCCGATCGTTCCGCCAAGGACTCTGGAGGGGTTAATTTAATCATCAGGACTCCGTAATTCGCCACTTCCACCCCAAACACGGCCCATCTTCCGACATATTTTTTGGCTTCTTTTCATAACCGCCCCATACTTTAATTTAGCGCATTATTCCGATTTTTCGTTTAT
>SKVE01000747.1 GCA_007129635.1 Planctomycetaceae bacterium | reverse complement strand
CTCCGATGCACGGCATCTGCCCGGATAAGCAGGAAACTCGATTGTGCCGCCAACCCGACGTGCAGCAACCGTTCTGCGGACTGGTCTTCAAGGTGCTGCCGGCGCGGACCGGTGACCTGTCTTGGGTACGCATCTATTCGGGAGAACTCAAACCGAACTCGCGGGTCTTGAACCCGGGAAAGAACAAGAAAGAAAATGTCGCCCAGTTATGGCGCATTCACGCGACCAAACGCGAGATGAAGGTCGACCACGTGCAGGCGGGCGATATCGTGGCGATCGTGGGACTGCGAAACTCGGTGACCGGTGACACGCTGTGCGCGACGCGCGACCCTGTGTTGTTGGAAACGATCTCGTTTCCTGAAACGGTGATCTCGATGGCGATCGAACCGGAGAGTGTCACCGAACGCGACAAGCTGACGGCGACGCTGGAGATGCTGAAACGTCAGGATCCCACGGTGCAGATCACGTCTGGCGAGACGGGCCAGACTCTGATCAGCGGCATGGGGGAACTGCATCTGGAGGTCATCAAGAACCGGCTGCTCCGTGATTTCAACCTGAAAGTCAAATTTCACAAGCCCCAGGTCAGTTACCGTGAAACCATCGAGCGGGCTGTCGAGGTTTGGGGCGAGTGTCATCGCCAACTGGCCGGTCAGCAGCTCTTCGCGCGTTTGCAGATCCGTATGGAGCCCCTTGCGGGCGATGCGTCGAACGTCACCGTCTTGAATCAGTGTCCGCCAGACACCCTGCCCATCGACCTGTTGGATGCGGCGCTCGAGGAGTTGCGCAATGGTGCCCAAGGGGGCGGACAGATCGCCGGTTTCCCGCTCATGAAGTTGAAGATCACCGTGCTGGGCGGCGAGTCGCACCATGAATCTTCCAACGACATGGCGTTTCGCATCGCTGCCAACGATGCCTTCCACAAAGGGCTCGAACAAGGCGGCCCCGTGCTGCTGGAACCGATCATGAAGCTGAACATTACCACTCCGCAGGATTACCTGGGAGATTTTGTCGGCGACTTGCAGCAACGGCGGGCACTGATCGCACGCACCGACAGCCGTGCGGACCTCAGCATCATCGAGGCTCACGCGCCGCTGAAGGAGCTGTTCGGGTACTCCAGCGCGATGCGCAGCCTGAGTCAGGGGCGGGCCGGCTGTTCGATGGAACCCCTGAGATACTCCCCAGCCCCGCCCGAAGTCATGAAAGAATACCTGTTGTAAGGCGATCGGACCCCCAGAAGCAACGTAGAAGCCTGCAGCGTTGTCAGCCGGCTCGAGCCGCCTCCCAACCTTTCACGGATGGCAACCATGGCGATCGTCTTCAGTTGTAATCAGTGCAACCACCGTTTACGCGTTCCCGAGGACGTGGCGGGAAAACGGATCAAATGCCCCCAGTGTCAGCAGGTGCTGCGAATTCCCGAGGCTTCCCCGCCATCGCCGGCAGACGAGCCGGAACCACAACCGCAACCGACTCAGACACCACCGACCGAGCCAAGCGAAGAAGATCGGCTGTTGCAATTGAAAACGCCCGACGGCAGCATCTACGGGCCTGTCTCGCGCGACGAGATGGATCAGTGGTTCAGTGAAGGCCGTATCACGGAACTGTGCGAGCTGTTGGACCAACAGGGGAATCACTGGCGATGGGCCAACGAGGTTTACCCCTCCTTGGACGCCGCATCGCCCCCGCCGCCTCCGCCGACAGAGGAGCCAAGTCAAGCGACGCCGGTCACCGTCCAACCGGTCGCCGCCAGCGTGGCGGCGGCCGCGTCTGCTTCGTCGGCGCAGCCGCCGCTTGCCGAAGAAATCCCACCGCAGGCCGGCCCTACGGCAAACGATACCATGGCACCCCGGTTCCGGTCACGCAGCTATCCGACGATGCACTTGACGATTCGGTTCTATCGTGCGTTGGGCTGGATCTTGATCTTTCTCGGAGCGGTTGGGGCCTTTTTCTTCTCGGTGATCTTCATCGGCGGTGCGATGGTCAGCGACCAACTGGAGGATGTTCAACGGGTCATGTTCATCCTGCAAAACCTGGCGGTCCTGATCAGCGGCGTTATCGTGATCGCCACGTTGGTCGTCACCGTGTGGTTCGCCGCCGAAGCCATCCGGTGCCTGCAGGACATCGAAGACAATTCCCATCGCTGCAGCTTCTACCTCCACTTGCTTCAGCAACGATCGAGGGACGATTGACCCGACGCCGTTTCGACGAGCGAAATGGCTCGGAGGTCACAACAGCGGAAAGAATCCCTCGCTGGCTGCCTGCAAACGGGGCCGATCGCACAATTCCACGCGCCCGTTGGCGTGCTCGACCACCAATCCCGCCTCGATCAACCGGCTCAGCGTGCGAGAAAACGTCTCGCTGGTCAGATTCAAATGACTGGCAATGTGGCGTTTGAGCCCCGGCAGCCTGATGGTTCCGTCCCGTTCGGCTTGGGAATCCAGCAGAAACCGAGCGACGCGTCCTGTCGCATCACGCAACACGATATCCTCCATCAGACCGATCAAATGCTTGACCCAATAAGACAATCCCGCCATCATTTCCAGGCACAATTGGTGATCGTCGGAGATGGCCGTCCGAAACGCGTGGTACGGAATCAGCACGGTGGTGGTCGCCGCGGTCGCTTCAGCGCTGGCAGGACAGGGGAATCCGCCGATCGCTGCCACTTCGGCAAATGTCTGGCCAACGCCGATCATGTGCAAAACATGCTCCTTGCCGCCCGGGCCCGTCTTAAAGACTCGTACGGACCCGCTGCCCACCACATACACACCCGGACACGGATCGCCTTCGTGAAAAACATGGGTCCCCTTGGCGAATTTCCGGATGACCGCGACCTGAGCCAGGCGGTTGCGGCGCACCGGATCGACTTGAGCAAAAAGCTGGCATCGGCTGAGGATTTCGTCGACAGTGATCTTCACAAATCTTCCTTCCAGGCATAATCGGAACTTCTTATTATAGTGCAGCGATTCGTCCTCGGAACCTTTGGGGCGTCCACGAAATTCGTGTTGCCAACAGGATGACCGGCTGCCGATAATCCGTATCGATGGTCGTGACGCTTGGTCGAGCTGTGCCGTTATATCCGGAACGTTTTCACTGAGTGGCATACAATTCCCGGTCGTTCTAAGCAAAGCCAGTTTGCCTATCTTGCCGATAGAGGAAACTGTCGGCAATCGGCCGGTTCTTCGTAACTGAGAGAATTTGCCCACTATCTTCCAGTCTTCGAGGAGTTACCCAAGATATGCAGGCACACCATGTGCAGATCAGGAATCTGACGGATCTAAGAGATTACGTCCAACACGAACTTTGCCAACAGAACGAATTGGAGGTCGGTGCTTTCCACTTCACCGAACGCGTCCTGGAAAAAAGCGGGACGCCCTGCGGGATCTTCTTTTGCCTTCACGGCCCGCGGAGCGTCAAATTGGTGGCCATCTGGGAAACCAGCCGGAACACCATCCTGTTTTACGGTTCCAACGGTGAACGTGTGTTACGCATCCAACTCGCCCAACCACCCGGTCTGAATTAGGCATAAGTTCGACAACGCAATCATCGAATTCATCCCACGATCATCAAGGAGGTAGATATGTTGGTGTTGTCGAGGAAAGAGGGAGAACGAATCAAGCTGGGTGACACGATCGTCATCACCGTCGTCGGCGTGTCGGGAGACAAAGTCCGACTCGGAATCAAAGCGCCTCCGGAAGTGCTCGTACTGAGGGAAGAGCTGGAACCGCTTCCCAAACCCGAAAAACGCGGCCCCATCGCCGCCTGACCTTTATTCTATTCGCAGTCCCGAATACGTTTTCCAGTCATCGGTATCGGGATCGCCCAACCGCACGGTGTAGGTTGCCTGGTTGTCAAAGACCCATGCGCGGAAGACATCACCCTGCAGAGGCCACCCGTACAGCAGTTCGTCGCTCGTCTCGTCGTAGACCAAGGCAACGGCTCGCTGCAGGTCTCCGACCTGCAGCTCTGGCAGGTAGCCGACGACCGTTCGACCATCCTGATCCCGCTGGTTCAACGTGATCGGCCAGCCGGGATACTGGTGGTCCTGAGTCGGATCGGTGACGTCGACCAGAAATTGGTAACAGTGGACCTCGATGGTGCGCTCGACCGGATCGAATCGGCACAGTCCGAAGCCGGACGCTTTGACCTGTGCCTGTCGATAGCGATCATCGTCCCGGGTGCCTTCGGGATTGGCTACGGCATGCATAAAGATCTTGTTGCCCAACCCGTCGATATATTCACCCGTGTTGGGCAGGTTGTGTTCCGGCCGATTCGCGTGCGGCATATCGAGCTCGTCCGGCCGCCACCAACGCTGGTAGCCGACGGCGATGGCCGGAGTGCAAAACCCCCAGATGGCATCGCGCTGCTGCTCGATACCGTGCTGGATCAACGAGGCCAAATGTTGGTCGCCGCTGATATGGAAGGCCAGGGCGCTGCGAGCGATATGCAGGATGCGACGACGAGCCGCCTGGGGCCAGCCACCGGAATCGATATCGGCCAACAAACGGCGGTCGAACGAACCATGGTGCGTCGCCGAGTTCGCGAAAGTCGTGCCGCTCAGCAAAACTTTCATGTCGGCGCCGCGCCAATCCGCCGCCCAGTGTTCGAGGAACTTCTTCTGGCGTTCGCCCAGCATCGTCAGACCGGGCTTGTCCAATGTCAGCGGGTCGATCGAAGGATCTTCCAAGTGATCGACGCGTCCGCTACCGGTATCGACTCGCTGCGGCCCCGATTTGAACTGTCGATCGCTGACCATCGCCAAGCTCAACCGGCCGTAGACCATATCCCCGTAAAACACGCTAATGTCACGTTTGGCCGGGGTAGGATCGAACAGATCCGGATGGTGCGACGTCTGCGTGCGGTGCACCACATTCAAGAAAAGGACAGGCATAATATAGCCGGGCCGGTCGCCGGTCGGCGTCAGGTAACGCTCGCCCTCCGAGGGCATCTCCCTTCCACCCTCGCCCCACAGATTGCCGTGGTACACATCATGATCGTCAGGCAGCACGATGGTAGGCCGGTCACGCATCACTTCGCGAAAAGCCCAGCCGAACATGTACCACTTCCGCAAATAGTTCAAGATGGCTCGATCGGCCGGCTCGCGAATCACTCCGTAATGGCCGTTCTGTTCGTACAACTGGTCGCCCGAAAAATACAGCACGTCGGGATCCAGTGCGTCCAGATTCTTGACCAGCGGTTCGTAGGGAAAGCCATAGTGCATCTGGCACGTCAAGCCTGCCACGCTGACCGGTCGATCCACCGGGTCCCGCCGCACGGTGCCCGTCCATTCGTCCCGCAGTGTGCGTCCGTCGGTCGTCTGGGTTTCGTACACCAAACGGTACGGAACGTCCTCAGCCGCAGGCCACCGGGCCACGCGGAAGGTGGCTGTCCGGGCTTCCGGTTCCATCGTTTCGCGGCCGATCGGTTGCCATTGCCCATCTCGCTGGACTTCCAGAACAACCTCCTGCGAATCGGCCTGACCCAACGGAGGCATCTGGGCGGTCATCTTGAGCACGTGCCCGTCCGCATCCCGATTGTCGCTCAAGGTATGCATGGCCCATAGGATCGGGCCAAACGTTTGCTCCGGGTTCGACTGGACTTTATCGCCGCGGATGGTCCAGTCACGGAACCAGAACCGTGATAGGTTGCCACGTGCAAGATGGTTATTGACCAGCGCGATGTTGCCGACCAGTTCTTCCGCGGCCACTTCTGCGGACAGTTCGCCGATCGGTTGACCGTCGGCATCGGCAACCGACAAGGTCAAGCGATGCTGCGAGTCTTCAGGAACGCCTTCCAGACGCAGTGTCACATCGCTTAGATCGATTTCAGCGTCCAGCTTCCTGCGTTGATCGGCCAGAATCAACAGTCCGTCGACGGTCAACACAGCATGCACGCCCGTTCCCCAGAAACAGTTGCCTCGATAGTCGACGATGCTGTCAGCGATGCCCACACGAAAACCGACCGAACCGCCGGAACCACGTTCCAGCAACCCGGCTCGTACCGACATTTCAAAACCGCCTGATCGATCAGCCAACTGATGCGTCAGCACGTGGACATTTCGGTTGCCCCCATTGCTGATGCATTCCAGTCGACCATCGCGCACCACCCAATCCTCCATCGGGTTGGCCCAGTAGGACGCGCCGATCCAAACCCGATCCGGAGTGGTCGAAAAATGGCTGACAAATTCAGCAGCTCCACCAAACCGAGCCACCAGGAAAAGAACAAAGAACATGGGGATCATACGAATCTTCACGTCAGGAAACTCCTTGGATCTTGAGGTGGGAGTGAGAACGCGTCACGGTTCCTCTACCAGTTCGATACCACACAGCAGGGGCGGACGGCGGGACGATTCGACAGGGCGCAACCGGATGCTCAGGGTATCCCCCGCCAGCACGCCGCCATGTTCGGTCACCATCGCGCGTTTCGGTTCTCCGGTCCGATCGATGATGTCGAAATCGCTCAGTACCACTTCCCCCTGCAGGATCACGTCGAATACACGCTGCCCTGTGCCGATCGCTTCGGGTTCGAGAAAGTGAAGACGCACGGTGTAGCGACGCATCGTGTGATCCTGTTCCTTATCTCCTGGGCGACCCGGAATCAACGGCACATCCAAGCGGTCCAGGCCGATGATCCCTGAAGCGGCAACCCACGGCAGGGTGTCCGAATCGGAATCAATCAACGACGAATGAATACGAAACATCTGCTCGTCCGTTGCGGTCATCTCCACAGCAAGGTCGGGGGATGCGCCACCGTTACTGGGATAATTCAACCACAGCGTTTCGGCCTGGGACATGCGATTGCCAGGTGCCGCCAGATTTAGGCCCAACCGCTGGATGATGCCGTCACCTCGCTCGATCGCATGGAACATCCACAACTCGGCTTCCGGCATGTGGATCAGCGCCAACGAGGTCTGCTGCTGGTAGGAACAGGTACAAGTGCGAGTATAGTCCGGCGCGCTCAGCACACCGTCGGCCGGGATCAGATTGTTGGTGCATCCGGCGCGGAACCCGCTGAGGTTGCCGGTTCCGCCGGCAGAGGTCATGTCGGCAAACCCGGCGGCACCCGAGCGGAAGGTCAGCAGGTACTTGCTGGCATTGTGCGTACTGCAGCCGTAGGTGCGGCCATACGACCAGGGG
>SKVE01000483.1 GCA_007129635.1 Planctomycetaceae bacterium | reverse complement strand
TGCTTTCACCGCCGCTGGCAACCACCGCCCACAAAGTCGCTCGCACGGGAAGCTGCACAGAACTTGATGACCCGTTCGATCATCGCCATCGCCGATCAAGCAAGATCGTTGCCATGGGCTTACGATGCATCCTCGTCGCCGGATGCCGGGACTTCGATGGCGACCTGGATCTGGTCGTCGACGATTCGTACCGGGTACGCGTCGGTTTTGATCCGCGGGTTGTCGCACCAAGTGCCGTCGGTCACGCGAAAACGCCATCCGTGCCACGGACAACTGACCATTCGATCCTCGACATGGCCCTCGGCCAGTGACGCTCCCTGATGGGGGCATAAATCATTAATGGCAAAGTAACTGCCGTCCAGATGAAAGACGGCCACAATATGATCGTCCACGACGAAGGCGCGTCCTTGGCCATCGGGGATGTCGCCCACCCGTGCAACGGTGTGAAATTCTGCCATCATGAAGCCTCGATCCCTCCGGGGGGCTGTCTGCCGTTGAGTAAATCCCGAAAACATGCAAGATTGTAAGAACCGGCGGCCAGAATGAAAGATCGCAGGTTCGTCGTCAAGTCGTTTCGGGAAGATTTCGGACTCCGGATAACTGGGTCCACAGTTACATATTTCGGGGCATCTTGGATGCAACAAGAATCGTTGAAGGAATATTTGCTCAGCCACGTGATTCCGCGTGTCCAGATGCCGGCCCAGTACCTGGGCGGCGAATGGAACATGGTCCGCAAAGATCCGGCGGCGATGCGAGGCCGGTTGTGCCTGGCATTTCCGGATGCCTACGAGATCGGGACCAGCCACCACGGATTCCAGGTGCTGTACTCGTTGATGAACGCTCGGGATGACTGGTACTGCGAGCGGGTGTTTGCGCCCTGGTTGGACATGGAGCAGGCGATGCGTCAAGCCGGCCTGCCTTGGTATAGTCTCGAGACCTTCACGCCCCTGGTCGATTTCGACGTGGTGGGATTTTCGCTGCAGTACGAATTGAGCTACGTCAACATGCTGACGATGCTGGACTTGGGCGGGATCCCGCTGGACGCTGACCAACGGACGGCTGCCCATCCGCTGATCCTGGCGGGCGGCCCGTCCGCCCAGAATCCCGAACCGTTGGCTCCGTTTGTCGATGCGTTCGTGCTTGGCGATGGCGAGGTCGGTTTGCCGGAGGTTTGCGAGGCTTGGCGAGATCTGTTGGACGATGCGGCATCGATCGGCGGCTTGGCTGACGGGCAGGCCGGTCGCCAGCAGCGTGAGCAACTGTTGGCCGAATTGGTGGTCCGGTTGCCCTATGTCTATGTTCCTCGCTTCTACGAGCCCGAGTATCAAGACGGACGTTTCCTGAACTTGAATCGCTTACGAAGTGAAGTGCCCGATGCGATCGAGCCGGCGCTGAGCAGGGACTTGGACGCCATCCCATTACCCACGCGCCCGATCGTCCCATTCGTCCAGACGGTGCACGATCGGATCTCGATCGAGATCATGCGAGGCTGTCCCTGGCAATGCCGTTTCTGCCAGAGCACGGCGATCAAACGGCCGGTGCGAGTTCGATCGGTCAGCACGATTGTCGACGCGGCGTTGGAAACCTATCGGAATACGGGGTTCAACGAGATCTCGCTGTTGGCGCTTTCCAGCAGCGATTACCCGCACTTCGAGGAACTGGTGATCGAGTTGCGGCGGATTTTCAACCCATTGGGGGTCAGCATCTCGGTCCCCAGCCTGCGGGTGAACGAACAACTGCGAACGTTGGCAGAATTGATCGGGAACGACCGCCGGGCGGGATTGACGTTAGCTCCAGAGGTCGCGCGAGACGACATGCGCGAGCAAATCCGCAAGAAGATCAAGAACGACGACCTGTTCGAGGGCTGCCGCAATGCGTTCCGGCAGAATTACCAACGCGTGAAATTGTATTTCATGTGCGGATTGCCGGGCGAACGGCCCGAGGATCTGGACGGGATCGTCGAGATGGCCGAGACCATCTCGCGGATCGGCCGCGAGGAACGAGGTCGGCCGGCTCAGGTGACGGCCAGCGTTTCCAACTTTATTCCCAAAGCGCATACGCCGTACCAGTGGAACGCGATGCAGCGCCGCGAGTACTTCCGCTGGGCGCACGATTATCTGCGAGGGCTGCGACAATTGCGGTCGGTATCCGTGAAGTGCCACGACATCGAGACCAGCTTGCTGGAAGGCGTGCTCAGCCGCGGTGACCGCCGCGTGGGCCAGGCGATCCGACTGGCCTGGGAGCGAGGAGCCCGGCTCGACAGTTGGCGAGAGCACTTTCAGCCGCAGCGCTGGTGGACGGCCCTGGACGACGCGGGCATCGATCACCAGCGGCTACTGCACGAACCCTATTCGCTGCAGGACCGGTTGCCCTGGGATCATGTTCACGTCAAGTACGGACGGAACTTTCTGGAAAAAGAGCAGACTCGATCCGTCGTCCAATTGGAATCGATGGCAGTTGCACGATGATCGATCTGGCTTGTTAGGAAATTGTCAAAAGGAGATGAAACGGGTGCCCGAAAAATCGACAGAACCGACCGGATCCAACGATCCTTCCGGGATCGGCCTGGGGGATTTCCAGCAGTTGATCCGCGATATGTATCTGGAAAAAGACGTCGCACGCGGCGTCGACGGGACGTTCATGTGGCTGATGGAGGAGGTCGGCGAACTGGCCGGCGCCTTGCGGCATGGTTCGTTCGAGGACAAGATGGAGGAATTCGCCGACGTGCTGGCTTGGCTGACCACCATCGCCAACGTGGTCGGCGTGGATCTCAGTCAGGCGGTCAGCCACAAATACGGGTCCGGATGCCCGGGATGCGGGCACTTGGTATGCCGTTGCTGCCTGACGGAAAAACCGTGACCAACAAGCCTCTATCATCCCGTTGAATTCATGATGCAAAACCAACGTGCTCTTCGATTCCTGACCCTGGCCATCGCGGCGATCGCCCTGCTACGGGCGGTGGAGACGGTCGCGGCTGGGGATGATTCCAGGATTCAGATCGAATCGGTCGATATCGGATTCGCTGGTACGTACAAAGTCGGCCATTGGGCTCCCGTCTGGATCACCATCAGCGGCGTTGCCGAACCGGCCGATCTGCGAGTGGAACTGGTGACGGTCGACGGGGACGGCGTGCAGATCACGTACCGCGACGATCGCGAACTGTGGTGGTACTCGTCGGCGCAAGGCCAGCGTCGTTTGCTGCAATATATCAAGACCGGCCGCACCACGGCCCCCTTGACGGTGCGCATTTTGAGCGGCGATCGGGTGTTGGCCGAACGCGGGTTTTCAACTCGCGAATTGCCCACCCCACGCAGTTCGACTCAGCAATTGATCCTGGTCCTGGGCCCATCGATCGGCGAGAACGAAGCGGTGCGACGCCGCTTAAGGGACCAGGCCGATCAGGTCAGCATCGCGCAAGTGGAACAGGCCACCGAGTTGCCTCGACGCTGGCAAGGCTACGCGGCCGTCAATATCGCGATCGTCGCGACCAGCGAGACCAGCGTCTTGGAGACGATGGACGGCGAACAATTCCAAGCCTTCCAGCAGTGGTTGGCTCTGGGTGGCCGGTTGGTGCTCTGTGTCGGGCAACGCGGGGACCAGGTGCTTGGCCCCGGTAGCCGATTCGCGGCCATGGCGCCGGGGACATTGATCGAAGTCAGTCCGCAGCGTACCACCAGCGGTTTGGAGGATTTTGCCAGTGCGACCGAGCGTCTGGACACCGCAGGCGGCCAACGGATCCGCCGATTCGCGGTGCCGATGACCGTGTTGAGCGATGTCCGCGGGGTGGTGGAAAGCAGCGAGATCGGTGGTCCGGCGGGCCAATTGCCGACGATCGTGCGCCATGCCTATGGGTTGGGCCAGGTCACCTTCCTGGCCTTCGATCCCGACCTGCCGCCGTTCGATCGCTGGCAAGGTCGTCCGTCGCTGGTGGCGCGCGTGCTGCAAAGCGGTTTCGCGCGACGCGGGCAAATGGACGAGGAATTGGAAAGCCGCCAGCTCACGCATCTGGGCTATGATGATCTGATCGGCCAGTTCCGCGCGGCGCTCGATCAGTTCGTCGGGGTGGTCCGAGTCGACTTTTCCTGGGTGGTCAGCCTGATCGTCATCTACGTGCTGCTGATCGGACCCGTCGATTATTACATGCTCAAGCGATTCCAGCGGTGGCAATGGACCTGGCTGACGTTTCCTCTGGCCGTGCTCGGCTTTGCCCTGCTGGCCGTGTTTTTGTCTCGGATGACCTCCGGAGACCGCATCCATATCAATCACATGGATCTGGTCGATGTCGATGTACAACGCTCGTTGGTCCAGGGCACAAGCTGGCTGCACCTGTACAGCCCGTCCAGCCAGACGTTCAACTCGCAACTGGATGTCCATCCTGGGTTGCCCCAGCGAGCGAAGGGAAGCAACGATCAACTGTTCACCTGGCAAGGGTTGCCCGGTGATGGGCTGGGTGGCCTGAACACCCGAGCCACCGAGGCGCTATTCACTCAAGGGTACCTTCTGCGTCAGTTTTCCGATGATCAAGGCCGCCATCGAAGCGAGATGATCGGCATGCCCATCCAGGTCTCCTCCAGCAAAGCGCTGATGGCTCGCTGGTCCATGGAAACGGAGCTGCCCGATACGGGAGCCCTGGCCGTCGACCCCAACGGTCTGCTGAGCGGCCGATTGATCAATCCGCTGGATGTCGAGCTGAGCGATTGCCAGGTGCTGTACCGCAATTGGTCCTATCCGCTGACCGGAACGATCGGGCCAGGCGCGACCGTCGCGTTCGAAGGGCTCCGCCCCAGAAACCTGGAATGGCGGTTGACCCGACGACAAGTGATCGAGACTCGCGAAATCGGTACGCCCTGGGATCAAGCGTCATGGGATGTGCCGCGGATCCTGGAGATCCTGATGTTCTATCAGGCTGCCGGGGGTCGGCGCTACACCGGCCTGACGCACCGATACCAACCGTACCTGGACCTGAGCGAACATCTACGCACGGGCCAAGCCATCCTGGTCGGTCGATCGGCCCAACCCGCGACCTCGCTGTTGCGCGACGGGCAGTCCCAAGCGGAACTGACCGACCGGCACTGGACGTTCTACCGCATCGTGTACCCCGTGGAGTGAACCGCCAGCGGGTTGGCGTTCAGCATTTAGCCCCGGTATTCGGCGCCGCGTCCGAATCCGGCCGTCAAACGCTCGATTTCCCGGCGAGCGGATTGGACCAGCTCGCGATCCGCGCCGACCACCTCCCAGCGAGCTAATCCGTCCTCGCTCTGCGATACCCGCTGACAGACCTGCAGCCAATCGCTGGCCAACTGAGTCTGGGCGTTGACATCGAAAGGCAATCCGCGCCGCAGCAATGTGGCGGCCAGTTCCATCCCGTTGTTCATGCGATGCATCGAACGGGCTCCTTGCGATTCGAAGAATCCCTGGACCGCCTGCAACGCCTCGGTCCGCTGGCCGTCGTCCGGGAATTTGTAACCCCACTCGCGTTCGCGCACCGTCATCCGCTGGATCTCCAACATGTGCCCGACCCGCGGCCGATCGTCCAGCCAGACTCGAGCGGCCAGCAAGGCAAAGTACAGCGTGTTTTCGGTACAGTAGCGTTGTCCGTCCAACGAAAACGCCTGATAGAAATGAGCCGACTCTTCGACCGCACCCAGCCGTTTCGGCTCGTCCACCAAGGCTTGTTTGATCTGCGAATGCCCGTTTCGGATCACATCGACCGTCACGCCCGCTCGAGCCATCTGGATCACGGCGAGCGGATTGGACTTCAAGTCCGCGAAGACTTTCCAGTCGTCACCCGGAAAATGTCGTAGGATCTCTGGCAGCAGCGCGGCGTAGACGAAGCTGGAGGAAAGATACGATCCGTCACCGTGGTAGAAATCGATCCGGTCGCCGTCGCCATCGAAGAAGTTGGCCAGATGGAAATCGCACGCAGCCAATTGTTCCAAACCGGGCCGGATCACCTCTGGCTTGACGGGATTTGGGTCGCCCAAAGGAAACTGGCCATCGGCCGCGAAATGGACCGGTGTCAGGTCCGCGCCGGCGCGCGCGAATCCCAGCATCATCTCGCGGCCGGCTGCGCCGAAGACATAGTCCTGTAACACCCGGACGCCCTTCAAGCTGCCCGGCGGTACATCGGCCAACTGCATGCTGTCATCGATATAATCTGCCAGCAGATCGATCGGGCGGATGCGGCCTGGCGTCGAACTGCGGTGCGAGCGGCCTTCTTGGTACAACCGTTTGATCTCCAGCAAACCGTCCGCCGCGCCGATGCCTTCGGCGATCGGCTGGACACCCGGACCGACAATCTTGCGGCCCGTGTCACCGGCCGGGTTGTGCGACGCGCCCACGATGACCCCAGCGGATCGAGGGTGCCGCATCGCCGCGTAGTAGAAGTACGGCGTCGAGCTGACCCCGGGCAGGTAGAGGACTTCCAACCCTGCATCCCGGTACGCCTGGGCCGCGATCGTCAGGTAGCCCGGTCCGGTCAAACGAGCGTCGTGCGCGACCACCACGCTGTCCGTATTCAAGACCTCGCGGAAATACACCGCCTCGGCATCCGCCAATCGTCGAGCCAGTTCAGACGTCAAACGAACCGCCGGCGTGCGGATATCGTAGGCTCGGAACATGGACAGATTCAGATCATCGGGCATGGTTTGGGCGCTTCAATTAGAAGGGTTTTGGTTTCTTTCAGGATAAGGCATGCCTCTCGATACCGAAAGAAGCCCTCAGCAGCAAGAGGGTGGTTTCTTACTGTTTTCGGCCGTCATTCGCTGGAGGGGGCCATCCTTCGCGTTGACTCTTCTGGTAATATTACGTCCTGCTACACCGTCAGTACCGGCTCGCTGAAACCCTAATCTTTCACATAATCTTTCACTTAATCTCTCCGCAATCCCTCGCAGCACCCGTTAGATTAGGTGAAAGATTAGGTTTAGGCTTACGTGCTGGCAACGGCGGTGCTGGGCAAGCTGCCGGAGGCACTCCGATTGAGAGACGGCTTGGCAGCGGTGGTCCGGCAGTTGGCAGAGCGGCTCGAACACGAGGCAACTGGGGACCAAGCGGATCGGCTGCTGGTGGCAGCGTACGTTTTGACGGGGTTGCGGCTAAAAGCCCCGGATGAAGTCAGGCAACTTTTTCAAGGAGCATCGA
>SKVE01000048.1 GCA_007129635.1 Planctomycetaceae bacterium | reverse complement strand
GCTGCGTATTGTTCTTCATCCGTGGGTCCGCGCTGCCATCCGTGGGCTGGTCTCCGTCGCAACACCCCATGTGTTCGCTACGCCGTGTCTGACGTGCCCGGTTCGCACGGTGCGTTCCCCCCTCGTCTGGTCTGCCACCGACTATGGCCCACGGATGGCAAAGCGGACCCACGGATCTTGCTCAGCCTTCCAGATCTTGTCGTTGCCGCGAGACCTGCCTCGTTCCGGTTTCCGCGATTCCGTGGTGGCTTGATCGCCCGCGTCGGCTAGAATGGAACCGTTCGAGCGTGTCCGCAAGACGCTCCGCTTGCTCGAAAGAAGACAGAACAATCGGATGCAATCGAGGGGCGGTTGCGTCCGGCGGTGTGGCAGATCGACCTGTCGCCGCCGATTGATCCGTGTCGTTCGCCCATGGAGAAAGAATGGCACGGCCTGCTGTCTTTTTCGCTTGGCAGGCTGACCGACCGCGAGCAACAACGCGCGACCTCATTCGCTTGTGCGCTGCAAGTGCGATTGCGAAAATCGCGGCAACTGGCCCGATTGCGGACGCTGCGAGATTGGATCACGACACACTGCAAAAGTCTGGAACGCCGCCAATTGCCCAGACAATATTTCAAAAGATCAAATCATCGGCGGTGTTCTTGGGAGGCGTGACTTTCACAGCGGCTATCTGGCGCTCAACCGGCAGTATATCGAGGGAATCCCCTTGGTCCTGCCGACGACCGATCCCGAGAATCGCGTAACCGACGCGGAGCGGATCGAGCAGTTAGCCGAGCGGATGCTGACCCTGAACGCACAGTCGCCGGCCAACACGCCGCATGAACAAGCAGCCGGATCCCGCCAGCTTGCCGCCACTGACCAGGAAATCGACCAGCTCGTCTACGAACTCTATGGCCTGACCGACGACGAGATCCGCATCGTCGAGGAGGCCACGGCGGGGGATACCCGATAGCAGCCACGGGCAAGACTTCTGGAATGTTCCAGGAAGCCGGATTGAACTCGAAGCCCGGGCAATCGGATGGAAGCCACGTGGAAGCTACGCCGATTCTGGTCATGGGAGTCTAGCGATTTCAATCGAGGAGTCGATCGAAGTCGTCTTCTGTGATGACGGGGACGTTCAACTGCTGGGCTTTGGCCAGTTTGCTGCCGGCGTTTTCACCGGCGACGACATAGTCGGTTTTTTTCGACACGCTGGCTGCGGCCCGGCCGCCGTGCTGCTGGATCAAGGCGTGAATTTCGTCCCGTGTGTAGCGTGACAGCGTGCCGGTTACCACCAGTGTCTTTCCCGCGAGCGTCTGGCTGCCGCTGGGCTCTTCCTGGACGCTCGACTGCATGACCACGCCCGCCGCCTGTAATTGCTCGATGGCTTGTTGACCGTGCTGGCCATGGAAGAATTCGTAGACGCTGCGCGCGATGGTGTCGCCGATCTCGTGGATCTCGGCCAGTTGTTCGATCGTGGCCGCCTGCAATTGTTCGATCGAGGGGAAATGTTCGGCCAGCACGCTGGCAACCCGAGCGCCCACGTGTCGGATCGACAGCGCGTTCAGCACTCGAGCCAGGCCTCGTTGTTTGCTGGCCTGGATTCCTTGGATCAGTTTCTCGGCAGACTTTTTCCCCATCCGTTCCAACGGGATCAATTGCTGGTCGGTCAAACGGTAGAGATCGGCAAAATCCTGAACCAATTTTCGGTCGACCAATTGATCGACCAGTTTGTCGCCCAGGCCCTCGATATCCATGCAGTTGCGGCTGGCAAAGTAGCGTAGCCGTTCCTTGATCTGCGCCGGGCAGGTAGGACTGGGACAGCGGATGTAGACCCCGCCTTCGTCCTTGACCAAGGGGGTTTCGCACTGGGGGCAATGCGTGGGAAAGAGCCAGATCGGCAAATCCTGTTTTCGTTCGTGCCGTTCGACCCGGACGATATGAGGGATGATCTTGCCGGCTTTTTCCACGATGACCACATCGCCCTCGCGGATGTCCTTACGCCGGATCTCGTCCGCATTGTGCAAACTGGCTCGGCTGACCGTCGTTCCGGCCAACTGGACCGGCTGGAGTTCGGCGGTCGGGGTGACCACTCCCGATTTGCCAACGCTGACCACGATCCGCAGCAGCCGGGTGCTGGCTTCGTACTTTTCCCATTTGTAAGCCACCACCCAACGCGGGCTCTTGGCCGTCGTTCCCAGACGCTGCCGTTGATCGAATCGGTCGATCTTCAGCACCAGACCATCGACCTCGAAATCCAATTCGTGCAGATGCTCGACGACCTGCTGGCAATGATCGACCGCCCCTTGAAAGTTTTCGAACTGCTGGACCAGCGGCGTCGGCGGCAGGCCGTAATCGGCGATCTCGCGGAGAAAATCGGAATGTGTCGTGGACCGGATGCCTTCGCAGTAGCCCACCCCGTGACAGAAGACTCGCAATCGTCGACTCGCACAAATCCGAGGATCCAGCATGCGAATGCTCCCGGCCGTCACGTTCCGCGTGTTAGCAAATGGCGCTTCGCCCTTGGCCCGCTGGTTTTCGTTCAGCGTCACCAGATCCGAATTGGTCATATAGACTTCGCCACGCACCTCCAACACCGACGGCAGATTCTGGCCGCTTAACCGCAGGGGTACGTCAGGGACTGTGCGAATGTTGTGAGTGATGTCATCGCCCACGATGCCATTGCCGCGAGTCAAGGCGCGAACCAATCGACCCTGTTCGTAAACGATGGCCACCGCCACGCCATCCACCTTCAACTCGACCACCCATTCCGCCGATTCGCCTGCCAGCAGCTTCTCCGTGCGGCGCGCGTAATCCCGCAACTCGTCGATGCTGTACGTGTTATCGATCGACAGCATCGCAACGCGATGTTGAACCTGGACCAGATGCGATACCGGACGGTCGCCGATCCGCTGCGTCGGGCTATCGGGCGTGACCCAATGGGGATGAGCCGTCTCCAGTTGACGTAGCCGCTGCATCAAACGATCGTACTCGAGATCGCTGATCTCGGGACTCGCTTCGATGTAGTACTTGCGATCGTGATCGCGGATCTGCTCCCGCAACTCGGCCAATTCCTGCTCAACGGCACTCACCATTTCGCCTCACTCCCTACGATCCTGTTCAGACGGGCACAACACGCCACGCTGGGCTATCCTACTACACCAAACGGACAAAAACGACACCACCACACAGGGTGAATTGACAGGCATCTATAAAGGTGATACCGGCGGGTTCAGATCTTCCAGCGGTTGGGACTCGCCGAAAACTGCAGAGTTTGTTCTAATCAGCGTACCCGACGTGCGGGTTTCGGGAGCCGATTGAGTGGAGGCTTCCGAATCGTCAAATAAAAGGATCGTATAGCGAGCCAGCTACATGCCGGAACTAGACAATAGCTTAGACCAGACGGAACAAGAATCCCCCCCCACTGAAGGAGCCACCTCGATGGCGGTACGAATCCAGATCGGCGCCGCTTCGCATGTGGGCAAGGTACGTCAGAACAACGAGGATCAGTATGCTGTGATTCGGCGGCGACGATCGCGCGAAGCGTTGATGACCAGCCTGCCGAGTGGCGTCTTGTTCGAAAACGAGGAGGAAGCGTACATTCTGTTGGTCGCCGACGGGATGGGCGGCGCGGCGTTTGGCGAGGTGGCCAGCGAATTGGCTCTGCGAACAATCTGGGAGTTAGAGGCCTCGATGGCCAGTTGGCCCGATAAGGTGGACGACTCCTCGGCCAATCGCCTGCTGGAGGATGTGGACGATGTTGTCCAGTTAATTCATCGGCGGATTCGACAGCGGGCCAGCCAGCAGCCTGAGTTGGTGGGAATGGGGACCACGCTGACCGCGGTCATCTCGATCGGCTTGGATGTTTTCGTGGTCCATGTGGGAGATTCCCGGGCTTATCATGTGGACCAGGACCAAATCCAGCAGATCACTCGCGATCATACCTTGGCACAGCAATTGGTCGATGCGGGCATCGACGCGTCTCGCACTCAGGCCTTCCAGCATGTGCTGACCAACTGTTTGGGCGCCGACGCTCGGCAGGTTACCAGCGAAGTCCACCATCTGCTTTTGAATCGGGGCGATTACCTGGTGCTGTGTACCGACGGGTTGAGCGACCTGGTATCGGCTGATGAAATCCATTCGGCGATCACGGCCACCGACGACTCGCAGCAAGCCTGCGACCGTTTGGTCGATCTGGCCTTAGAGCGTGGCGGCAAGGATAACATCACGATGGTGATCGCATGTTTTGGAACCGCCGAGTGACCGCCGGGGGTCGGTAGTCGTTTTCGGCCGACGACGAACCGCATGCGATGCCGCTTTTCCGAGAACGACTCCCGCCCCCTTCCGCCAACTTCAAGTGACACTCGGCCGCATGCCGATCATTCTTGGGGCACGAGCCAGATATTGCGGAACTGCAGCGGGTTGCCGTGCCCCTGCAATTTCAGCGGTCCCGGCGTCCCTTCGGGCTCCGAGCGGTGGCCTCCTGTCGGACCTTGAAGTTCCAGTTCGTCATGGATCACGATCCCATTCAGCCGGACAGTGATCACGGCATTTTTTGTCTTGTTGCCGTCCTCGTCGCGTTGGGCGTTCGTGAAGTCGATGTCGTAAGTCTGCCAGACCAGCGGTGGCAAGCAGGCGTTGATCAGGCAATCTTGTTGCGCGTAGATGCCGCCGCATTCGTTGTGCAGGCCTTCCTGCCCGAACGAATCGAGGATCTGGACTTCGTAATGATCCACCTGGTAGAAGCCGCTGTTGCCTCGACCCTGCCCGCGAGCGTACGGGCGGTAGGGCAGCATGAATTCCAGGTGCACCGAGTAGTTTTGGAATCTCTCGCGGGACAGGATATCGTTTCCGTCCGTATTCAGCAGGCCTGTCTGTTCGTCCAAGCGCCCGCCGCGCCATGCATCTTTATTCGAACCGTCGAACAGGACGACCGCCGATTCCGGGGGCTTCTTTCCCAGCGTCGGGCTTTGTCGATGAACCTTCGTCAATTCGAACGACTGGCCCTGCTCGGTTTTCCCTGTCAGCTTCTCTGCTTCGATGATCGCTGTGTACGGCTGGTGTCCGGCGGGGGGGAACTGACGAGTCGCGGAGAATTCCGCAGGCGGGCCGGCCAGATACTGTTTGGGGCCTTCGGCCGGGCCGAACACGGCCTTCTGGCCGTCCATCTTTCCGTCCATCAGGCTCTTGTTCTGCCCATCCCAGCCATCGCCGGGCAATCCGCCGGGATAGATGACCGCGTGGAACATGCCGCTACCCAGCGCGATCACCTGGCAGCCCAGCCGCTGCCCTTCTGGATTTTCGCCGGCATACTCGCCTTGGATTCGAACGTCCGCCGGCAGGGTGGGGTCGTTTGGATCGGTCCAAACCGGATTCTCCTGTGCTGCGGCCAGGATTCCACCGCTCAGGAAAATCGTGAATGCAGTCAGCCAGATGGTGCTTGATCGTTGGGTCATGGGTGTTCAACTCCGATAAAACAGGGAATGTCATGCTGTCTTCGACGATACTCGAAAGTCCCGCGCGTGGCAAGCACCGGCCCCTGTCTTGCGAAATCACCCGTTTGAGATAAGGTGCGCAGTTCCGTACCATCCAGGGCAATAGGGCGTCTGCTGCTCGAAGCGATAACGCACGTGGTTCGAGAAGGCACAGCCGAGCAAGCGCCCGGCGGTTGGGAGTGAGGAGCTTATGTCCGAGTGGTATAATCTGCGGCGTGATGCAGAGGCGTTTTGACGGTCACGTTCCACCATCATCCGGAAAAGCGTTGGTTTCCTCCGGACGTCTTGCAGGACCTGGAATTGCCGGTCGGGGCGGCGATCGAGTGACCTTGACTGGTAGCCAACTGCGGCTGTGGCGGACGCGTTCTGGCCGAACTGACGCCCGAGGCCGCCGAGTCGCAGCCGCAGTGCTTGCATCTTCAACGGGTGGGGTAGATGCTGCGCGGGCGGATTCGCGGGCTGGACCGCAAGCATCCTCGAGAGCAAATCGCCACAGCCCTCACCGACTTCGGCGCCCATCTGCTCGACATCATCCGCGCTCAGCCTTCGTAGTCTGTCGACCGTCACCCAAAACATCCGTTCATCCGCCGACCATGTGTCGCTGCCGGATGGTCAGCGGTTGCAACGTGGGGCGGTTGTTTCAATCCTCTCGTGATCGAGGCACGTCGTCAGACAGCCTGCTTGAGCGTCGTGGTTTGCCGCAACGGAAAGCAGATCGCGTTGCTCGATCCTTCGCACCGTTGACCGCTACGTCTGTGGGACCGGAGCCGAGATCGGCCGGAACCGCAGATGGTTGTCATCGAAGCGGGCCAGCAGCGGTTGCTGTTTGAATTCTCGTTCGCCGAGATTCTACGCAGGCAAGATCCGCACACCGTGCAGCGAGACTTCGAGGCGGGCCGCCGCGTGCTGGTGTGGGACTGGCCTGCCATGCTGGCCCCACCGCCGTCGCCCGTTTACGTCGGTCGCGACGGCAGGCTTGTCGACAAGGTCGTGTTTCGCGTCGAGTTGACCGTGGACGATGCCGTCATCGCGTCGAACGAATTCGTGTTGAAGGTGGAACGGTAAACGGGTGTGACCGCGTGCGGGCTACTGCACGACGTGAAACAGAAGGCAGGCAGGCCGGGATCTAAAGGTGATCAGGCTGGTGGGTAGTGGCCGGTTGCCTTCATGTTCGATCTTCACTGAGTCCTGTTGCCGGGGATCAGCCCCTGCAACTGGTCCCGCAACCATGCTTGGATCCGTCTGTTCGTATTCCGGCCCGACATTGACCAACAAGCCCCCGTGCGTAACGGTTACGCATCGGTCCGGCTGCATTGGTAAGAAACGCTGGTGCTGCTGAGGCCGCAGCCAAAGTTGGGTGGACGTACTCTCACGCCGGCCGCCACCACTTCACCCGTGCCGCTTCCAACAATTCGAGCACCCGTCCATCGTCAGAGTCCGTCGTGCGTCCCAACAGATTGTCAATCCAGCGAGCAGGCAATCCGTTCTGGCCGTGCAGCGCCCCGACGGCCGCGCCGACGATGGCCGCGACCGTGTCGTTGTCCTTGGTGTCGTTCACCGCCCGTACGATGGCTTCTTCCGGATCGTGTCCGTGACGCATCAGGATGTAGATCACCGTGGGTACCCAGTCCCGGGTTTCGACGTGTTAAGTTTTAGAGCGTCGCCTGGCAAAACTCGACTAGCTTCTATCTGGCGGACGTG
>SKVE01000589.1 GCA_007129635.1 Planctomycetaceae bacterium | reverse complement strand
TGATCCTCGGCGCGATGGGCTACGAGCCCGGCGCGATCGACGGTCTGTGGGGCCCGAACACGCGCGAGGCTCTGACGGCTTTTTGGGTTTTGCTGCGTTTGGGAATCAGGAATCATCTTCACTTTTGAACCGTTGGAGATAACAGGCGCGCACGGTGCGCGCCTGTTTGTAGGTTGGGACTCTGTCCCGACCGGGTCGGGTCGGAGACCCAACCTACTTCGTTGCGGCCGAGCCGCGTTTGGAGGAGAGCTGCGTTGATCAGACGCATCTTGTTGATCATCCCGACATTGGACCGTTGTGGCGCCGAAAAGCAATTGACGCTGTTGGCTTGCGGTCTGCCGCGAGATCGGTTCGAGGTCCACGTGTGCGCCCTGACTCGGGACGGGCCGTTACGAGTTCCCTTGGAACAGGCCGGTGTCCCGGTGACGGTGATCGGAAAGTCATGGAAGATCGACCCGCTGGCCTACTGGCGTTTGTACCGGCACATTCGGCGGTTGCAGCCCGATCTGGTCCATACCTGGTTGTTTGCTGCCAATGCGTATGGGCGACAAGCCGCCCGGCAGGCCGGCGTCAGGCATGTGGTGGCCGGTGAACGCTGTGTGGATCCGTGGAAGCGATGGCACGAACTGGCCATCGACCGCTTTTTGGCTCGCCGCTCCCAGCAACTGGTGACCAACAGCCAGGGAGTCGTGGACTTCTATGGTCGGCACGGCCTGCCCGCAGATCGCTTCCTGGTCATCCCCAATGCGGTCGAGCCTGCGGAGCCGTCACCGATTTCGCGCGACGATCTGCTGGCCGAATTCCAGTTGCCTGCCGACACGCGATTGATCGCGGCGGTGAATCGTCTCTGGCCGCAGAAGCGCGTGAAAGACCTGATCTGGGCCGCCGACCTGCTGAAGGTGGCTCGCGATGACACTCATCTGCTGATCATCGGGGACGGCCCGCAACGTTGGCGGTTGCAGCGGTACCGCGACCAGATCGAGATCGCCGATCGGGTCCATTTTTTGGGTGAACGCAACGATGTGTCGCGGATGATGCCGCACTTGGATTGCCTGTGGTTGGGCAGCGAGTACGAGGGGCAATCCAATGCGATTCTGGAGGCGATGGCGGCCGGCGTTCCGGTCGTCGCGACGGATATTCCCGGAAATCGCGATCTGGTCCTGCACGAGCAGACCGGTTTTTTGGTGCGGGTAGGTGATCGAGCCGGTTTTGCTCGTTGGACCCAGTATCTGCTGGACCATGCCGATGTGGCGAGTCGTTGCGGCCAGGCCGCCGTGAATCGAGTCCGCAGGGAATTCTCTGTGCAGATGATGATCGACCGCCACGTGGCGTTGTACCAGCGGCTGTTGGATTCGCCAGCCAACGATGGCCCGCCGCAGGGCTGAGCCTCCGGCGGCCAGCGGGCGGGAGAGCCCGGACCTCAGGTCGCGCGGCTGGTTTCGGCCAGTCCGCGGAGAATACAGTCCGTCACGGCCGCGGCATCGACTTCGACGGCGACGCCGATCGTAGCGCGTGGCGGGTTGAGTCCACGGCGGTCGAAGACGGTGACGCCTCGCGTTAACTCGCCCGCGACTTCCACATCGCCATCCAGTTCCTGGATGGAAAACAACTCGGGATGCAGTGCCGCTGTCAATGCCACGACGCTCTGCAGGCAGATATTCTCGCGGCCCAGCAGTTGCCGATACGCGCGGAACGCGAAAGGAACCACTCGCCGAAGCAGTTGGCCAGCCCGGGTGTTCTCGCCGGGTAACTGCTCGATCAGATCCAGGTTCAAAGAAACCTGATGGGCGATTTCCAAGGGGATCAGGATCTTGGTAGTCGGGGATCGAAAGACGGCCCGCGCGGCCAGCGGATCGTAGAACATGTTGAACTCGGCCACCGGCGTCACGTCGCCTCGACAGTCGGCACTTCCCCCGGAAATGATCACCTGGTCGATCACATGAACCAGCGTAGGATCGCGGCGGAAGGCTCGATCCAAATTGCTTAATGGTCCCAGGCACAACAGGGTGACCTCGTCGGGCGCCGAGCGGATCTCGTCGCACAGGATCTTTTCTGAAGGGTGCTGGTGTTGCAATTGGGAAACGGGGAATCGGGCGTTACCCAGCCCGTTCTCGCCATGCAGATGCCGCATATCGATCGCCGGGGCTGCTTCCAGAGGCGTAGCGGTGCCCAGTCGCGGGTAGCGCGGCGGGTCCAGTTGGTCGACCACCGTCTGCACGTTCAGACTGGCCTGGGCCGCCGATACATTGCCTTCGACGGCAGTCACCCCCAGCACTTCCAGCCGTGGATCGAACAAGGCCATGCAGAGCGCGACGGCATCATCGATCCCAGGATCACAGTCGACGATAACTTTTCTGGCCATACGATCTCGCTCGTGCCGCTGGATGAAAATACACTGTTACGAAGGCACGATTATAAAGCAATTCCCGTCGTCCAACAACCCGATGAAACTCAGCGAACTCGGCAGCGGAAGCGGATAATGCCGCCTTGCCCGACCTCCAGCGGATCCATGACTTCCCATCGCAAGACCAAGGATTCGCCATCGTTTTCCTGAGTGACGAAACGAGCGGTCAACGAACATTCGGCGGTCCCGGGCACATATTCCAAGCGAGTGGTCAGGTTGTCGATAATCGTGACATTGCCGATCGCCTGGTCCCCGATATTATCGAAACGCAAGGTGAATTCGATCTCGTCGCCCGGTTGCGCCTGGGCCGTCGAGGCTACCTTGATGATCCGCAAGCGTGGTTTTCCATCCGGCAGTTCGTATTCATAGATCGATTGCACTCGCGAACGGCCCGTGACCTGAACGGCCGCGTGTTCATCGATCACGACCTGAGCCGATTGATCGGACTCCCAGGCATGGGCAGCGGCCAGCCAGAGGGTCAACCTCGCCTTCTCCGAATTGTCAAAGGTCCCCTCGCGGATGACTTGAAAATCCTCGTAGATTTGGAAACGATCGCTGATTCTTCCCAGCAAGATATCGCCGGTGACCCCCAGCGTTCCTTCCCGCTCGCGGAAATCCTGCAAGCCTCGAATACCCAGGTATCGTTCGGTCTGCAGCGGTTGATGGACGCCGGTCGGCTGCAGTTGCTCTTCCTGCGTCACCGGCCCCGTCGGCGACTCGACGCCCGCCAGTCGGTTGCGCGTGTGGCTCATCGAAAGCCCGGAAATCTGGCGAACCGCAGCGAAGCGAGGCGCATAGATGGGCACGCGATTGGATGCCTGGACCTCGGTGCGGCCGTCCAGCGTGTCGTAATGAGCGACGGTATCTTCCTGGTCCAACCCCAACACGGTCCAGTCCTGCATTACCTGGACCGATGGCGGATGATCCCCGCCATCAAACAAGTATTCGTCGGCGGGCCACACGCCGGTGATCCCCGGTGGTCGCCAGGGGGTACCCTGGTAGCCTGGGACCGGCCATGGACTACCCATCTGAGTTGGGCAACCCATCCCGGCGTTGGGCGGTGCAGGCGCGCCCGTCCACGCGTTGGCAGGCAGCGCGGGCGGGTGATAAGCCGCCAACGCGATGTTCTCGCGGTACGCTTCGTCTTCAGGCATCCTGCTGGTGGCCAGCGGCGTTGCCCCGGACTCGGTCCACTGGCGCGGGGCAGCAGCGGACCCAGAGGGGACCGGCGGCGATAGGCTGCGGCAGGAACACAGCGACAGGGCCACACCGGCAAGCAACGCGAGAACGCCGAGCCACGAATTGTTGGAAAGCGAGGCAGGTGGTTTCGCCCGCCTGGTGATCAAACTTCCTTGCGTCATGACCGGCTACCTCACAGAAGTTTGGGCTCCAGGGAGCGATCCCGAACGCGGTTCGGGATGCGGCTGGGGCTGGCTGAGTGGCATCAATGGAGGCGAACCGTATAAGAATCGCTGGGAGACCGCTTCGCCGTCCGGAATACGAGATCCGATGCGCAAAATGGCCATGGGACGGCCAAACCGGTCAGCGACTTCCAGCGGATCTTCGGTGCCCAGCACATCGTAAACCAATTGCCGTTGCGGATCGCTCTGGACCGGCAACGCCAGGTTCGGATTCTCCAAAAAGATCACGCGCAGGACGAAATTCCCATCCAACGCCAGCTCCAGTTCCTCCTGGGTCAACTGGACGGGGATCGGAAAATGTTCTGCCAATCCCTGAGGGGGATACGTTCGATTGATCACTTCGATCGTCGGAAAGACTTCGAACCCTTCGCGGCGCGGTATGTTCGTCACTTGGAAACGATACACGGCACCGATCAGCATCCCGGCCCGCGCCGGAGCGGGCTGGGGATCCTGGAACTGGCCGTTGGCAGCGAAGGAGATCTGCACGCCGGCTGGCCCCTGAATCTCGACCGGCTGGAAGTAGCCGGGCAAGGGACCGCCGCGCAACAGTTGGCCTTGGCCCACCGTACCGGGCGGCAGGTGAGCCGAATGGAAATAGTGCACCGGGGCACGCTGGCCGTACGCCGACCCGCCAAGGCTTAGCAGGACAAGCCAAGCCAGCAGCCCGAGCGGGCGGGCCATGCCCGCCCACCCGGCGAAGCTCGATCGATTCCGCAATTTGCCGGACATCAGTGCGCCTTGCTGGCTGGAGGATGAAAGAGAGATTCCCGCCACGATGACCCTAGTGAACCTGTTCGTGCCGATGGATTCGCGGCTGGTTGTAGGGCAGCGTGGGCTGAATCGACTGCTCGGTGATGTGCAGACGGTTCGGCGGTGTCGGGTAACTAAAGCCAGGCTGCTGGCGTACGTTCATGTGAATATGTCGGGTCGGTTCCGGCATATTCACCCGTGTGTGATTCCGGATGGTGTGCTGCTGCAATCCAGCAGGGCCACCCAAGGGAATGTGAGGCGGACCGGGAAGACCGATCGGTGTTCCCGTGATCGGCATGCCCCAAGTCGGCGCGGTCACGCCGGCAACATGACTGGGCATCAAACCGGTAGGACCCATCGGCGCCGGCCCACCGAATCCCATTCCCATCGGGTGTCCCGCCATGCCGTCCAGTCCAGCATTGCCGGGAATCGACGAGAATACACCCCCGTTGCTGCCAGGCAGCTCGATGTCCTTGTTCCCCAATCTTAAGACGGCCAAAATGGCTCCGCGGCGATCCGCCTCGGTGATCGGGTCCATCCCCGGATCCAGTCGCGTGCTGACCAGGGTTTCCACATTGGCCAACGCCATTTCCTGGAACGCGGGATCCGGCAGGTAGATGACTTTCGTCACAAAGTTGCCGGACAGCACCTGATCGAAATCCTCTTCGGTGAATTGGATCGGGATGGCGTTGTGAGCCAGATACGCCTCGGACCGTGGAGTCGTCGGCCCGATCTCCAGCGTCGGATAAAGCTCGACCCCTTCGCGTCCACCGATGTTGGTCAGCTTCAGACGATAGATGCCCTGCATCCCAAAGTTCTGCCGCCCCGGGACGATCAGCGGCGTAGAATCGAACGTTCCCTCGCCCATCACGTCCCATCGAACCTGCATCCCTTCCGGACGCCGGAACAGGATCTGCACCGCAGAAGCGCCGGGCGACATGGGCATCCCAGAAGCAAACATCGCGTTGTGACCGACGGGCATCATCGGCGGCATGACCCCAGGACCGGGACCGGTCACGCCGGGCCCAGGCCCCAGAAGACGCTCGGCAGGCGGTAAGTTATGCTCTAACGGCGTCACGCATCCGACAAGCAAAGCGGATGCGGCTAGACACACTAGCAAGAAACCAAATCTTTCTTTCATCGTGTTCCCCCCATTTCGGCACGAGTCCTTCGCCAGAATCGGATTCCGGCGATCGCAGGCAAGAATATGCCCGCCGCACAATTCGCTGTGGTAATGGCGTAGACCCCGCTGCCAGCCGACTCTACAATCGCCCCCGCTTGGCCCGCCCTTCGCGGCGCAGCACACGCGGTGTCTGGATTGCGAGATAACGTCCACGTGCGTTATTGTTCGGCTTCCTACAATCGGTTTCTTTGCTAAAACCGTCACAATCATGCTTGGGGGACCATGAAACAGACCATAACGATCCTGGTTTTCATGGCGATGCTAGCATCGGCAACCTGGCCCGCCGACGAATCGGAAGCCGATTTGCCGCCCGCTGGCTCAGCGGATTCCGGCGAGCAGCTAATCCGTCGAGTCCAAGAGCAAATGATGCTGGCACCCGCATTTCAAGCTCGCTTGAATCAGTACATCGATCTCTTCGGTCAACGGCTGACGGGCCAAGGAACCTACGTGCAACACGCATCGCCCCGTGGTCTGCTGATGCGATTGGACTGGCAGTCGACCGTCGGCGACCAGACCGCCAGCGTCCAGCACATCAGCGATGGGCGATTCCTTTGGGTACGGAGCGATCTGTTGGATGGCCCCGTTTTGGAACGTATCGACTTGGACCGTGTCCGCGGGCCGCGTGCCACATCCGCTTATGCTACCACTCAGCCACCCATATCGGCTGCGAATGGCTTGGCTACCTTGGGGCTGCCTCGGTTGCTGGAGAACATCCTTCAATTCTATCGACTCGCGCCGCTTCGTTCGGCACAGCTTAAGGACCAACCCGTTTGGGTTGTCGAAGGACAGTGGAAGGCCCCGGCGGATTTGGAATCGGGCGGCGGCCACAGAAGAGGCTCAGATGCCAATGCGACTCCGTTGCCCAACTACCTTCGCGTGATCATCCAACAGGAAGATCTGATCCTGCGTCGGATCGAATACTTGCACGTCCATGCGGATCGACGCTCAACAGGCACCGATCCGCCCGACGCAACCTACCGAATGCTGGCCGTGATCGATTTCATCGAATCGTCGTTCCCCAGCCATCTGGACGAAGGTCTATTCGACTTTCCGACCGGTGGTGATGAAATTGTCGATCGCACTCATCCCCTGATGCGTTACCTGGAACCCCGCACCGCCGATTGAGCTGCTGGGCCAGCACAATTGCTTTTTTCATCAAAACCGGTACGGCCTACCTTGCTTTCCATCCAAAATCCGAAGGGAGAGGACCTTTTCGGATGTTTAAGGTGGGTTTGATGAGCCATGGTTAGATGACAAAACCGGAATCTCTTCATCTGCCGGACCAGCCCTTCCTAGCAAATCCAAGAAAGACTCAGGACGGCTGAAAATTTTATTTGAACAACGTGCTATGTACGATATAGTGGATAAGTTACGTTGACTACGGATTGGGAGTGTTGTGGGAAATACAGGAGGTATAGGCT
>SKVE01000632.1 GCA_007129635.1 Planctomycetaceae bacterium | reverse complement strand
TGGCTGATTCGCGGCAACAATAGTTTCGTCTTCCGATTTGACGTAATCCGAATAGCTGAAAAGAGGTGTTTGATCGATGATTGAGCTCAATGCGGTCTTGACCGCTCGCAGAGATATCGCGCCGGGACTAGCCGTTTTCCGAATCGAGCCGGTGGGGTGGGAGATCAAGGACTTCCAGGCAGGCCAATTCGCTGTAATCGGCCTCCCCGGAAGTGCTGCTCGATGTGACGGTTCGGACCCAGAAGAGGAGCCCTCGCCCCCCGACAAGATTGTACGACGAGCCTACTCGATTGCTTCCTCGTCCTTGGAACGCCAGTATTTGGAATTTTACGTCGTGATGGTGGAATCTGGGGCCTTGACGCCTCGGCTGTTTGCCCTGCAACCGGGTGACAAGCTATGGTTGGGCAAGAAGATCACTGGTGCTTTCACGCTGGCGAATGTCCCGGAAGATTACAATTTGGTGCTCTTATCCACCGGAACCGGTCTGGCTCCGTACATCAGTATGCTGCGTAGCAAATTACTGCACAATCGCCAGAGCAAAGTCGGCGTACTGCACGGCGCGCGGCACTCTTGGGACCTCGGGTACCAAAACGAACTGGCGATGGTCGAACGGGACTACAAGGACTTTGTGTACCTGCCCAGCATCACCCGACCTAGCGCGGAGAAGGTGCCTTGGCCGGGTCTGACCGGCTATATTCAGGATCTCTGGCAGCAACGTCCTTTCGCAGAACGTTGGGGCTTCGATCCCTCACCAGAGCATACCCACGTCCTGTTGTGCGGCAATCCCGCCATGATCGACACGATGATCGAGTTGTTAGGGCAGGAGGGCTATCAGGAACACACGAAAAAGACCCCCGGCCAGATCCACCTCGAGCGGTACTGGTAGCCGGCAATGCAAGGAGTCTAATGGGCTCGCACCTGGTGTTGGCTGGCGTGTTGCTGGTTGCGAACGTGTTGGATGGCGGCTTGTAGGACCACATCCGACTCGTTCGGCGACCGTTGGGGTTGATCGAGATCCGGTTTACGAGTTGATTGGACCAACAGATCCGGAGCGACTCCGCGTCGGCTGATCGGATGACCGCCGGGCGCGTAGAACCGCGCCGTGGTCAAACGGACTCCCAGATCCCCCGCGTTCAACGTAAAGATCCCCTGGACCGACCCCTTGCCGTAGCTGCGTTGGCCGACCACCGTGCCACGGCGATGATCGCGGATGGCTCCGGCGAAGATCTCGCTGGCGCTGGCCGTGTTATGGTCGATCAATACCAGCAAGGGCACTCGCCAGGTCCCCAACGAATGAGCGCGATAATCGAAATCTTCGTGCGCATTACGACCGCGGGTCGAGACGATATTGCCGGAGGGCAGGAATTTGTCGGCGGCTTCGACGGCCGCGTTCAACAGGCCGCCCGGATTCCCGCGCAGGTCGACCACCAGCGTCTGCATGCCCTGCCGGTGCAGATCCCACAGCGCTGCGTCCAGATCCCGGCTGGTCGTCTTCTGAAAACTGGACAGCTTGATATAGGCGATTCCCAGATCGGGATCGACCATCTTCACCTCTTCGATGCTGGGAACCTCGACGCGACGACGCATCAGGCGAACCTGCCGCTCGACGCCCTCGGTATCCCTCAACCGCAATTCCGTCCAACTGCCTTCGGCCCCTTTCAGAAGATCGGCAGCTTCGTCCGTCGACATCTCGTCGGTCTCGATCCCATCGACCTGGATGATCCGATCCCCGGCTCGAAGCTCCGACTGATCGGCCGGGCTGCCGCGGATGATGCTGACGATCTCCAGCGATTGTTGCTGAGCTCGCAGTTCGATCCCCAATCCGACGAAATTGCCCTCGATTTGGCAGAACACGTCCTTCAGTTGATTGCTGGTCAGGAAACTGGAGTACTGGTCCAACGACGAGGTGGCTCCGCAGGCGAATTCCAGGATCGTCGCGGTCGGCGACAGATTCAACTTCTGCTGGGCGGCTTGCGCCACATTCCCGGCCACTTCACGAGCCTGTTGACGAGTCTGGACGACCGTGACTTTCATGCGGCGATGGATATTCTCCTGAAACGTCCGGATCGTGGGATCATCCGCCTGTAAGGCATGCTGACGACAGAAAGCTTCATCGGCCAACGCGATGTCCAAACTGGTCAATCCCCGCTCTGCCAATTGCTGCCAGTCGGGAGGGCTGACGTAGTGCGATTCGATCTTCGCCAGGATCTCCTCGTACAGCTCCAAGGCTCGTTGTTCGTCAACCAAACGCAGCGACACCAGGTAGGATTGATCCTCGTAGCGGCGAGCCAGATCGAAGTGCGATCGAGCCCGAGTCAGACGCTCCCACAAATCCCGCTGGTTCGGAAAATCGCGAAGAGCCCCTTCATAGTGTGCCAGCGCTTCGCCCCATCGCCGCTGGGTTTCCAGTTCCTGACCCCGCTGTAAAACGGCTTCCCAGCCGTCTTGCTCTGCCATGGATTCGGCAGGGATTTGAATTTGAGCCGGGATCCGGGCCACTGGCGTCACCACCAGCAACGTTGCGACGACAGCCGCCAACACCGCCAAGGCGATTGGCTTGCTGTTCGATAATCGTAGGCAGTTCCGATGCGATCTCATCAAGGGCAAATCCTTGCTGGAGGTTTGGCGGTCTGGCGATGCAGTCCAGACAGTTGAATATAAGACAGCATTTGCCCCCGAGCAAACAAAACGGCGTCCGGCAGATGCACAAAACCACTCGAAACCCGCAGAATCATCAAAGATGGTTCCGGTCGTGATGACTGGCGAATCTAGAGCGTTCTTTTCCCACCGACGTCGAAGGCACCACAAGGAATGTGAAGAAAGATGTCCGATGGTCCGATATCGAACGACCCAGGCGAATGATCGGTGGCTGCCGCCACCATCGCCCGTCCCTCACAACCCGCATCCCTGTGCCGCGATCCATCATGGATCGTGAATCTTTCGCGGCCTGATCGACCGCTCGCTACTTTCGAGGGGAACCTCGAATCAGCCAGAGCGGTTCAGGCTTTCAGGGCGTCCGGTTATCGTAGGCGCGTCTTTTCACCAGGGCAAGTCTGTCAACGCGGAAATCTTCGGGTCGCTTGATAGCAGAGGATGACAAGAGTAGTATGAGGGCTGGTTCGGCTGGAGTGGTCATCCGATCGGAAAGCCTGACGAGCACCTGCCGGTGAAAGGATGGATCGCTTTTCTCTAGAGTAACTGGTCAGCGACGGGTGCACGCGGTTTCGACGTCTGAAGAAGCTCGGAATACTCGACGGAGGAATGGAATGAAATTCGCCATCAAATCAGAGGTGGACGGTTTGACGCTGGTCGAGGCTTTTGGAGATCTATGCCAGAAGCGGCTGGTTGCGGAAGGCGAGCCGTTGGAGAATCTATTGGGCCCTGATTGTTACCAGCGCACGGTGCTGCTGGACTTGCATGGCCTGGATACGATCGATTCCAGCGGAGTCGGGTGGTTGCTGGCTTGTCAGCGCAAATTCCAAGCCGCGGGCGGTGTGTTCGTGCTGCACTCATTGGCCCCGTTCGCTCGCGATGTGATGAAGATCCTGAATATGCATCTGATCTTCAAGATGGCGGACAATGAAGGGTCTGCCATCCGGTTGGCACAGGAGACAAGCAAATGAACGAACTGGCTTTCAAGCAACATTTCGACCCCACACAACTGGCCGACATGGAAGCTGAACCCGCCATCGACGCTCTGCTGCGGTTTGCTTCGTCGATGGAAGCCAGCGACTTGTATGTGTTAAGCGACGAGTCGTGTGGGAACATTTGCATGAGACGATTGGGAAAAATCGAACCGATCGCCTTCGTGCCGCGTGAAGTCAGCCGACAGTTGATCGCGCATGTGAAAGCCATGTCGGGCATGGACATCGCCGATCGCCGCCGCCCGGGCGAAGGGCGATGGCTGCACGCCAAAGCGGGCCGACGATTGGATATCCGTATCAACTGTATTGGGACCCTGTTCGGCGAAGATCTGACCATGCGATTGTGGGATCGCGATGCGGGACTGCGGCGTCTGGAGCACCTGGGCATGACCCAGAGTGAACTCGAAACGCTGAAAGCCATGCTGGGCCGACCCAGTGGGCTGCTGCTGGTGACGGGCCCCACGGGCACCGGCAAAACAACCACGCTGTACGCCTGCCTGTCTTCCTTGAACAACGGGGAACGAAAAATCAATACGCTGGAAGACCCCATCGAATATGCCATCGATGGGATTCGCCAGTCCCATGTCCATCCCAAGATCGGTGTCGATTTTCCTGAACTACTCAGACACGTGTTGCGGCAAGCCCCCGACGTCATCATGGTAGGCGAAATCCGCGATCAGGAGACCGCCATCGCTGCGGTTCGAGCCGCCAATAGCGGGCACCTGGTCCTGTCCACCCTGCACGCGCCCGTCTCGGCAGCGGCAGCGCAGAGCATGTTGGCGCTGGGCGCGCCGTCCTACTTCCTGTCCAGTTGCCTGCTGGGCATCATCGCCCAACGACTGGTGCGAACCCTGTGTCCGAACTGCCGGATGGAATTCGACATCGGCGATGCGCCCGGGACTTTTCACGAAGTACAACACCTGCTGGAACCTGGTGAAGGTCGTGCCATCTACGGTCCGGGAAGCTGCGAACAATGCCGGCACTCGGGCTACGCCGGACGTACCGGGTTGTTCGAAATCATGACGCTCAACCGCGAAGTCCGGCGGTTGATCGCCGATCACAGTACGGCCGAACAGATCGCCGAAGCGGCCATGCGAAATGGAATGCTCCCGTTCCGCCGCGCCGCACTCTTGAAAGTCGCCAAAGGCCTGACCAGTACCGAAGAGATTTTGCGAGCCGTTCCCGCAGAATTCCTCGGGATCGAAGAGTAGGCAATTGGGGTGCCATGATCGCACAAGGCCAGCGATCGCTCCCCTCTAATATACTGTCTGCCATTGCTTCATAGTAGTGGTATTTGCTCTAGACGTGTTGTTTTCGAGCACGAATTTCCGGAAATTCTGGTTTCGGTGACTAGGCAGACTTCGCGACCTTTTGATAGAATAAGTCGAAAGCGCATACTGAAATGCGTGCTGGTGTCATCTGAACATGACGGATTGCGAGTGCGATCGGTCGCGAAAGAGGCACCGAGATTGGTTCGCCGTTACCTTCCAATGACAGCCACTTGGTCCGCCCGGGCGTAAGGTGGCTCCTGCCCGCGATTGCAAAATCATGAAGGCGTTACTGGCATGAACGCTTGCTGTGTTTTTCGTCACCGGCTTCCAAGACGGAGACCTTCACGAATTCCCGCGCTGAGGAATCCTGCATCAGGGGAAGGGCCCTTTCCCGTTCATCTTCAAGGCGATTTGCGATGAGAATCAAGAACATCTTACCGTTTGTGGTCGGCCTCGCGATTACTTTTGGTTCAGCACTGAGCATGGGGGAGGAGCCGTCGTCGGCGGAACCGGCAGCCGAGAAAGACGGGGAGACAAAGGCCAGGGCCGAGTATGCGGCGGCCGAGCAGGCGGCCCGAGAGGCGGAAGCGGCGCTGGGGCCGTTGCGCGACGCCATGCGCAAGGCGGACACGGCCTACGCTGATGCGAGTCGCGTGGCCAGGGCGGCGCGTCAGAAGGCCACCGAGGCAAAGAACCTGGCGGGCGAGCAGGGTGTGGCCGAGTTGCAACAAGCCGAGGCTGCGGTACCGGCCGCGATCCAGGCCTTGGCCGAGGCGACCGAAGCCAAACCGCCGCGTGATAAGGCTTTGGAAGAGGCCCGCGCCATCGCGGCGCCGCTGCAAGAAGCCTACGATGCGGCGGAGAAACTGGCGCAGGAAGCCGAGGCGGCCGCCAGGGCGGCTGCCGAAGCCGCCAATCGACTGGACGATCAGGCCCAAAACGCTGCGGACCACGCGGCAAACTTGCGCAGGGCAGCGGAAACGGCTCAGACCGCTTTGGCTCGGGCTCAACAAAACAAACAGCGCGCGAAGGACCAGGCGAACGCGACGGGGCAGCAACTCGCCGAAGCCCAGGCGCAAAAGGAGGCCGCTGACCAGGCTTTGGCGGAAGCGAACGATCAGGTCGAAGCAGATCGGCAGAATCTGCAAAAACAAGTCGCCGCTGCGGCCCAGATGTTGGCTCGAGCCACGGCTCAAAAAAGAGTGGCCGACGCGGCGTTCGCTGGCGGCGAGAAGCAAGTGGCGACTGCCGCGGCGGCTTTAGAGGCAGCGGAACAGGCGGCTCAGGCGGCGGAGAAGACGGCGGAAGAGAAGAAGCAGGTTGCGGCTCAAGCTGCTGCCAAACCCCAAGCGGCCGAGGAGGCCGCAGCCGCGCTGGCTCAGAAGCAGCAGGTCGAGCAACAAGCCCAGGCCGAAGCCACGGCCGCCGCCCAGAAAGTGACCGAAGCCCAGGCAGCAAAAGAAGCGGCCGACCAGACGTTGGCAAGTGCCAACGAGCACGTGGCCACAGCCACATCGGACTTGGAAGCGGCGAAGCAGGCTGCTCAGGATGCCAAAGCTGCGGCCGAGCAGGCTGCGGAGGATGCCGATCTGTCGGACGAAGAGAAAAAACAAGCGGCGGACGAGGCTGTCGCCAAACGCGAAGCGGTCGATCAGGCCCAAGCGGCCCTGGACCAGGCTCAGGCGAGCCAGCAAGCAGCTCAGGGGCCGGCGACGGCCGCCGCCCAGAAGCTGGCCGAAGCCCAGCAGCAAAAAGAAGCGGCCGACCAGGCGTTGGCCGGCGCCAAAGAACAAGTAGCCGCTGCGACGACCGCCAATCAAGCGGCTCAGGAAGCGGCCAAGGAAATCGTTGCACTCAATGCCGCCAGCAAGCAAACCGAAGCCGACGCCGCCGCCAAACGCAAATTGGCCAACGAGGCCAAGACCGCGTTGGACCCGGCCGCGACGGCGCTGGAACAAGCGGCCGTCCAAGCCCGGAATGCTGCTCAGGCTTTGAACCGAGCCGAAAACCGGAAGAAGTCAACCCAAGAGGCTTTGGAAAATCTCAAACAGCGGATCGCCGCTGCCAAGGAGTCGCACGAAGCGGACGAACAGGCGGCCCAGCAGGCCGAGGCCGCGGCCGTTCCCTTGCAGGAGGAAGCAGCCAAGACTCGAGCCGCTTACACGGCGGCGATGGCGACCGCCGACGAGAAACGTGTGCTGGCCCAACAGGCCAAGGCGGCTCTTTACCGGCTGGTCGCGTCCAGACAGGTGCCCACGGTCATGGAGACCGCCGACCCGCCGACG
>SKVE01000693.1 GCA_007129635.1 Planctomycetaceae bacterium | reverse complement strand
TCGCTTTCGTCCCACATCGGAAACTGGCTGAACCACAGCGGGCGCGGCCAATCCGGTTGAGCGGGCGCGTACCACTCGGGAAACAAGCATAAGACGCCGTCCGGCGAATTCCACCAGTCCAGCGTCCGCCGCATGGGCGGCAAGCCCAGTTCGCGACGAAATCGATTGGTCTCCGGACAAACCGTGCGATCGATCACCAGCCACTGGCCCAAGCGGAAGATCAGCCGCTTGCACCACCGCGGCAACCCGGATGGCATACACGGTAACGCGGGCGAACGATGCTCGCTCCACAAGGGCGCGGGTTGTATGTGGACGGTCAGCAGCGGCAAGCCGAATTTCTCCGCCGCGATCCGCACCCCGAAGCTCAAGCAATTGGACAATAGAAGCGTCGATCGATCGGCGAAATGCTCCTCGACAACCGCATACTGCTCGCGCATGGCTCGATGAATGCCATGATGGAAGACGCTGCCAAAGCTGCGCACCGGCCGCCAAAGGTCCGGGTCACGAGTGACCGTCAAGAATTCCTCGGCGGTTCCCAGTGGGTAATGCTCCAAGCCGATTCGCTGGACCTGCTGCTGAAAATACTCGTTGACCATGATCGCAACATGATGGCCACGGTTCTTCAAGGCTTGTCCCAAACCAAGAAACGGGTGCACGTCCCCAGCGCTGCCCAGCGGAAAAAGAGCGATTCTCACGCAGTTGGTCCCTCGAAAGTTCACGGTCAATCAGCGTCGAGTCTACAAGGTCGGTTGCATTTCCGACAGTCCCAGTCGAAAATGCGTCCATGATTCGATCGACGGAACAACTGAGAAACGATGCTTTGGCCATCTGGCAGGCTGGGGTCGATGCCGTCCGCAGTGATGCCCTGGTCCAGGAGCAGGTGCGAGTGGCCGAGGACGTGCTGACCATCGGTGCCGACGCCTGGCGACTGGACCAGATCGATCGGATCGCCGTGGTCGGGTGCGGTAAGGCAGGCGCCGGAATGGCGGCCGGGCTGGAAAGGGCACTGGGACAGCAAGTACTGGCCGATAAACGAGTCGTTGGCTGGGTGAATGTCCCGGACGATTGTGTCCGTCCACTGAATCGGATCCATCTGCATGGCGCCAGGCCGCCGGGGATCAACGAACCGACCCAGGCGGGCGTTGAAGGAGCCGATCGGATTTTGGAATTGGTCGGAAGCCTGAACCGCCGAGACCTGTGTATCTGCCTGATCTCGGGCGGCGGTTCCGCGTTGTTGCCGGCGCCCGTTTCGTCCATTCGGCTGAAGGACAAACTGGACGTCACACGACACCTGAGCGGCTCGGGAGCCAACATCCAACAACTGAACACCGTCCGTAAACACCTGAGCCGAATCAAGGGCGGGGGTCTGGCTGGCGCATGCCGTGCGGGTCAGATGGTCGTGCTGATTATTTCCGACGTTCTGGGCGACCCGCTGGATGTCATCGCGTCGGGTCCGACGGTTCCCGATCCGTCTACCCCGGCCGACGCATTGGCCGTGTTGGAACAGTTCGACGCGCGGCAAGCTGGAATTTGCGATGCGGTTTTCGATCACTTGCAGCAGGCCGACAAAGCGGTTTCGCAAAAGTCCGCCCCTTTGCCGAATGTCCGGGTGACCCATCGCATCCTTGGGAATAATCGCACCGCCGTGGAAGCAGCCGCTCGCGAAGCGAACCGACGAGGCTATGCCACGACAACGGACGCCGCCGAGCGACTGGAAGGCGATGCCGAGAACGTCGGAAGACGCCTGGCACAGTTCGCCGTCGCGATGCGTGCGGCGGGCCAACCAGCTTGTCTGATCAGCGGCGGAGAACCCACGGTGCGGCTGGTTCCCGCCGAGCAACGTGGGCTGGGCGGACGGAACCAACAACTGGTGCTGGCGGCGTTAGACCATCTGGCCACTCGGCCCGGCGAAACCGCCCAAGACATCGTTTTGCTGTCGGGCGGGACCGACGGCGAAGATGGTCCAACCGACGCAGCCGGTGCTTGGCTGGACCAGCGAGTCCTCCAGCAGATGCAAACTCTCCGACTGGAACCTCAGGAATTTCTGCGGCGCAACGACGCCTACCGCTTCTTTGAACCGCTCGAGGCGCTGATCCGGACCGGTCCCACGCATACCAACGTGTGCGATCTGCGCATCGTGCTGGTTAGCGGCTGATGTTTCCGCGCGATGATTCCGTCTAAGTGTATTGCTAACGGCCTACACTGATGCCCCAGTGGACCGAGGTCCGAGGCGCATGATGCCGGGGGTGCGGATACGGTCGGTAGTAAGGCCCGTAAACAGGATGGCCGTAGCGTGGCGCCACGTAGTAGTGCTCTTGCACAATGACCCGATCGCGATACACGGGCGCGGGAGCGGGTATGGACGCCCCGGCCAACCGAGCGGTCTGCATGGACTGGATGACCACATCGCTGACCCCGGATTGCTTCATGATGATCAGATCGTTCGGCTGCAGACGGTACGCGATCCCGTGCGTATGGATCTGCGTCACAATCACACTGTCGCTCACACCGGCTCGAGTCAGATGGATCACCTGATCGGCCGAGACGGCTTGGGACACGACGTGGTGATGGTACTGCTGCCGGTAGGCCTGTTGTCGCGCGACATCGTGGTCGACCGAATCCCCGATCGCCGCCCCGGCCAAGGCACCGACCGCCGTGCCGATCGCGGCACCCGCCAGCGGTTTATTGTTGTTTTCCCCGATCGCGGCACCCGTCAACGCGCCCATCAACGCTCCGATCGTCAGACCCTGGTTGCGGTGATGGTAGGGCGACTGGGCAAACGACGGCGAAGCCATGAGAATCATACAGATCACCAACAGCAGCCATTTCGTGCTCATTTTGGCACCCTTGTTTAGTAGTAAACGTTGCTCAGTCTCTGTCCCGAAACTTCTCGATCAGCCGGCAGGAATCCCTATCTGCTATCGGCCAAGCGGAATCGTCGACTTGAACCGGCCTGGGATCGCAACAGATCAGATCTGGCAGTGCGAGTGTTTACGAGTTCCGCACAAACGCGTCAAGGCAGAAATCCAAGTTCCCCGAAGTCAACCCTGACATGTCAAATCGTTCGAGCGACGTTGCTCGCATCCGGAAAAACATGCCGCCACCACTTGCCGCTCGATCGGCATCCGGGTACAAGACGATTTATGCGAGCCTATTTGGATCTACTGCAACACATTCTGGATCACGGCGTGGAAAAACACGACCGCACCGGGACGGGTACATTCAGCGTCTTCGGTTATCAGATGCGATTCGATCTGGCAGACGGATTTCCCTTACTGACGACCAAGAAGCTGCACGTGCGGTCGATTATCCACGAATTGTTATGGTTTCTGAGCGGGGACACAAATGTTCGAACTCTGCAACAGCATGGCGTCACGATCTGGGACGAATGGGCGGATGAAGACGGGGATCTGGGCCCCATCTATGGGCGGCAATGGCGGTCTTGGAGCGGAGCTGACGGAACCTCGATCGATCAGATCCAGCGATTGATCGACCAGCTTCAAACCGATCCGGACTCGCGGCGGCTGATCGTTTCCGCTTGGAACGTCGGCCAATTGTCCGAGATGGCTCTGCCGCCATGCCATGTGCTGTTCCAGTTTTACGTGGCCGATGGTCGACTCTCATGCCAGTTGTATCAGCGCAGCGCGGACGTCTTTTTGGGTGTCCCGTTCAATATCGCGTCCTATGCGCTGCTGACCATGATGATCGCCCAAGTAACGGGCCTGCGGTCGGGCGAGTTCATCCACACGTTCGGCGATGCTCACCTTTATCAGAACCACCTGGCCCAGGCGAGGAAGCAGCTCGAGCGACAACCACGCCCGTTGCCGACCATGCACATCAACCCGGCGGTCTCGTCGTTGTTTGGCTTCCGCTACGAGGACTTTCGCCTGGAGAACTACGCCCCCTACCCGCACATCCCGGCGAAGGTGGCCGTATGAATTGACGGCAAACTTCCGCTATTTCTCGCAAATAGCCCAGTTTCCTCGAAGGGTTATGTCAGGTAGAGATTGGAGAAAATCCCCGAGTTTGCCGAAACTGACTAGGGCAGCAGGGAAGCAAGATGTTGGAATAGGAGAATTCGACGAAATGCCGATCCAACGCAGCGCGGCATGCGATCAGCGACGTCGCCGAGTCTTGATGGATGAACATCTTCACGCCGGGCAGGAAGTCACCGAGTCGTCTGGCGGCCAGGCAGGTCCGACGGTCCGCTTGCCTGGTCGGAAGTACGGCGAAGAGGCTGCGGCCGATCATCTACAACCATTGACCGCGATCGTTCCTAAGCGGATCGTGACGCTGATCCTGTTGCTGATCGGCGGTTTGCTGCTGACCGCCGGCATCCAAGCTTCGTACGGGCACGTCCAGCGTTTGCCCGCCGATCACTGGCTTTGCGCCGCTGCTTCGTTGGACGTCGAGCGATCGGGCGGTTTGGCTTCCTGGTCTTCGTCGCTGTTCTTGCTGACCGCGACTGTTTTGGGCTTTCAAATCTATCGGTTGCGCCGCCATCGTGCGGACGATTATCGGGGCCGATACCGGGTGTGGGTCTGGGTATCTCCGTTGCTGCTGATCGCATCGTTGGCTGTCGGCACGCACTTGCATCATGATCTGTTGTACGTGGCGGTGGCCCATTCGGAAGTCATGGCTGTTTTTGAACCGCGGACGGTCCTGATGGTCCTGCCGACGGTGCTATGGCTGTTGGTGGCCCTACGGTTGTTGCTGGAGATTCGCGAGAGCCGCGCGGCCTGGACATCGTTGGTGCTGGCATCGCTGAGTCTGATGTCGTCACTGGTGATCGGCCTTTGGGCGCCCCACGAACTGTTCACCTTTCCGACCGCATTGACGATCAGCAGCTTGACGATGCTGGGCCACCTGATGATTTTGATGGCCGTGGCGTCGTACAGCCGGTACGTCTACCTGGATGCGCATGGTCTGCTTCCCGAGGCAAAGACGACCAACAGACAAAAGGCGAAGACGGCAGCCGAAAAGACGCGACCACCAAGACCAGAGAAGAAGTCGCGACTGAAGAAGGAAGCGGCGGCCGAAGAGCAGGCAGCCGAGAGTCCCGAGCCTCCTGCTCAGCCCGTGCGACTCGAACGGATTTCCGATGCGATGACTCTGGATGCCCACGAGGACGACCGCTTGAATGCGATCGACAACGAGCCGACGGCTTCCCGCCAGGATTTCGAATCGGCCGCCGAGATCAGCCAGCCGTCAGACAGCGTGGATGGGCTGAGCAAATCGGAACGCCGTCGCCAGAAGAAACTGAAACGCCGCGAATCGACCCGCAGAGCCGCGTGAGCACATGTCAAGGAACGAGCAATCCAAGCCAACGGTCGTGGCAGGCAAATATTGGCATGAATCGGCGCGGCCGCTGACCAGCCTGGCGTTTGTGGTGCCGTTCCTCTTGTTCTACGAAGTGGGCGTATTGACACTCGGCCCGCTGGCGCTCCGAAACGCGGCCGATGTTTGGCTCCGCACCTGGCTGGACTTCATCGGATTCGGCCAATACTTCTTGTTGCCGATACTGACCTGCGGGGCCTTGCTAGCGTGGCATCACGCTACGGGTCAACCTTGGCGGTTCCAGGGCCGCGTGCTGTACGGGATGTGGATCGAATCGCTGCTCTTCGGTTTACTGCTGCTGGTGCTGGCGATCTGTCAACGAGCGTTGTTCAGCACGATCCTCCCGGCAGCCAGCGTCCCATCATCGGCGCACGGCGGGTTCTGGGCGTTGATGGTCGGTTATGTCGGCGCGGGAATCTACGAAGAACTGCTGTTTCGGCTGCTGCTTCTGCCAGCAGTGCTGGGAGCCTTTCGGCTGACCGGTCTCTCCCGGCGGCTCAGCACGTTTGCAGCCGTGGTGACGGTCAGCCTGTTGTTCTCTGCCGCCCACTACCAATTTGATGTCGTGATCGCTGGGCAGTCCTTCAGCATGCCGTATGGCGATTCCTTCGCCTGGTACAGCTTTCTGTTCCGTTTCTCGGCAGGCGTGTTCTTTTCGTTGTTGTTTTGGTATCGGGGATTTGGCATCGCTGTGGGCACTCACGCGATCTACGATCTGTACACGCTGTACTGACGGCACCGGTGCCAGCATCCGTCGGCATGTCTGGCCGGCGGATTTTTTTCATGATGTTTTGCCAAAGTGGCTTTGTCTGGGCGAAACGAGCCGTCTATAATGCGGCTTGTCTTCACGGTATTCATCTTGAATTCATCCAGCCAGATCTTCATCCTATCGACAAGGACCACACGCGTGTTGACCCTTAGACCCAAAGTGGCAGAATTGACGTTCCAACTGTACGGTCGCCCATTGCACCCCGAATTGTTTCAGGTGTATAAAGCACGACGGATCGAGCGGGGCGACTATTGGGCCAAGGTCGAGATCACCAGCGCGGGACATGTGATTACCTGGAACTACCAGGGTTTCACGCTGACCGAAGTCGCCACCGCCGCGCATCATCCGCTGCCCAAGCGACGGCGACTGTTGTTCCACCGATTGGGCGATGCCCGGAACGAACAGATCGACTGTCGCGGCGGAGTGATCTATCAAACCACGTTTCAACTGGAACCGGCGGATTCATCGATTTTTTGGATGTTCCAGCAGCACTTGGCCTGCGAATGCGAACGCCGCGGTTTGTTGCACACCTTCGATTCCAACGGGCGTTTGGCGATGGGTGCGATCAGTTACGTAAATATCGAGACTCGTAATCGCAGCATGCTGGTCCAGGCTTTTCACACTTTTCCAGACGACCTGGCCATCGTCAAGAGTCAATCGATGTTCCGGATTCCGGAAACGTCCAAAGGCACGCGGCGCTAAGCACCCGGCCAGGAACCTGGCCTCGTGCTGCGGTTTCTCGCTCAGGGACTCACATCGCCGGCTACAGCCTGCCGACCCTACGGGACTCAAACCACCGCTCAGAAGCGTCATTGAATCCCCCTGTCATGCCTCAGAAAACGCACGTCTCCATCAAGCACGCGTCCAAGGCCAAACAGCGCTTTCACCCCGCATCTACCCAACAGACGCCGATCCGGGGCTTTCCTCCCGACTACGGCGCGCTTCATGTTCTGCCGAACCCGTGAACGGTTACAGAGGTGGAATCAGGTCACGGCTTATCGCTCATTGTCTTTTTGGCTATCATGCTTTTTTACCATCGCAAAACGAAATGCGAGCGCTCGATAGGTTGTAAGTCAAGTCCTGACCCCAAATTAGGAGACGAATGATGCTGA
>SKVE01000120.1 GCA_007129635.1 Planctomycetaceae bacterium | reverse complement strand
GGCGGGGGTCAGAGTGCAACACTCAAGTCAGATTTGCGCCAGGAACCAGTCGATCGCTTCGGCGACGCCGTTTTCGATGCTGGCGGGGATAAAGTGCGCGATACGTTTCAGGTCCTCGTCGGCATGCGGCATGGCGACCGGCACGCCCGCCCGTTGCAGCAACGGCAGGTCGTTCATCGCGTCGCCGATCGCCAGGCTGCGCTGGCGAGGCAGATCGAAGAATTCGAGCAGCCAGTCCAGCGCGCGGCCTTTCGAGGCCTGGGGTGACAGGAATTCCAGGTACTCGGGCATCGAACGGGTCACGTAGATGCGATCATCCCAGCGTTGCCGCGCATCGTCCAGCAATGGGCCGATGCGCGTGGCGTGGTCGATCACCAGCAACTTCAAGGGTTGCTGGCCGGCGAACCGTCGCAGATCGGGTTCTTCGATATACTGCATGCCATTGCGTCGGCAATAGCGTCGCACCTGTTCGTTGTCTTGGCTGACATACATCTGGTCGTCCAGATAGTACTGCAGGTGCAGTCCCTGCCGCAGGCACTGCTCCACGATCTCTTCCGCCACATCCGCGGCCAAGCAGGTACTTGTCAACTGCTTGCCACCGCGGCTCCAACGGATCATGGCCCCGTTGAACCCGACCAGCGGCACGGGCGGCAACCCGACTCGTGACGCGACCGCATCGGCCGACACATACGGGCGACCGGTCACAATGATCACGGCCGCCCCGTGACGGCCCGCGCGGTGAATCGCGGCGATATTATCATCCGAGATGACATCTTCGCCGGCGATCAGCGTGCCATCCAGATCGATCGCGATCAGCTTGTCGATATCGGCAGCAGCAGTCAGATTCATCGTGGCTCTTGCGGCGTTCGGGTCAGGCAGGTGCGGATTCCATGAAATTCCCGGTCTCGGCCTGCCAACCTCCGCTCGGCGCGCGTCCGTCTAAACCGCCGTGGCTGTCAAACCGACTTGTTTTGCGATTTCGTCGACCAATCGTTCGGGGTTGATCGGTTTGGGAAACCATCGATCGATCCCGTCAGGTCCAACGTCGATGCCAAATTCGGCCGGATCGGTTCCGCTGACGGCAAAAACCTTCAGCTTGCGGAAGTCCGATACGGTCCGAATCTTGCGGATGAAGCATCGGCCGCTGCAGCGCGGCATCTGCATATCTAGCAGAACAACATCGGGCAGCGCATGCAAGGACAGGTAATCCAAAGCGTCCTGGCCATCGTTCGCCGTGGTCGTTTCGATCCCATGCGAACGCAGGTACCCGGCCAGCAATTCCCTTTCGTTGACATCGTCTTCGACCAACAACGCTCGCGGGGCCCGCATTTCGTCCGGTGCGATCGCCGAGTTGGCTTCTTCCTCCAACATCCGCAATTCGCGAAAGATCTCCATCACCGTCTGCTGGGCCTTGCCATTGCGATCGTATTCGCATTGCTCGTGCAGCCGATTCAACGCCTCGGCCGCCGCGTCCAGCCGACGGCGCACCGCGTGGATCAGTTCGCGGAGCGAGTCGGAAGAATTCTGGTCGGTAGAGAATTCCAAATGCTTCCGATCGGTCAGCTCATGTCGGTAGACCGGCACATCCGACGGCGCATCGATCCCGATTCGGGCTACATTGCCGCGCAGCCGCAGTACCTCGACAGTGATCCCCAGTGTGGGGAATACGATCTTGTCCGTTTCCTTCCTTGAAAGTACTAACATCTTTCGCCTCCTTTGCTACCCATCCGTCCAGCCGACAATCTAACGATGCGACTTGTGATGGCTTTTTTCGGTCTTCCCTGGCGCAGCGACAAGCAACCGCCACACGGCGGCGGAATTCGAGGCCCTGGTGACAGACGCCCGGCATCTTGCTGGAGGAACCTGCGATCGGACGAGGCGGGAGTCCTTTCCCTGATCATCTGTCGACCGCTATTGTGACACGCGGCGCGAAAACAGAGCAAGACCGATTTTTCAGATTTCTCACGGAATTGCGGCCTATCGATTGCTAGCAGCACGGATCATCGGCGAATTTTTACAGAAAAGTCGGCTTCGGCCAGATGGCGGTTGGCACGCCCCGTGATCAGAGCCCGTTGCCTGGTTCGCTCGAACGAATCGTTGGTATCCAGCAATCCTGCGTCATAAGCCATCTGGTCAGACAGGCCAGGCAGAAGTACTCCGATGTGAGGCCCGATCTTTCCAGGGGTGACCCGGTTGATATGGTCGACGATGTTGGTGGTGCAGTTATTGATGAACGTGTCGTAAAATTCCGGCTGGAATGCCAGCTTATTCACGCGAGCCATCATGTCCAGCAGCAGTTGCCGCGACTGTTCCGGCGTCGCCCGAGTGCGATACAGATAAACGTCCGCATCGCGATGCTTGGTTCTCAAAGGGATCACGTCGCGCTCGTCGGCCACGACGTACATCAACTCGTACTGTCGCATCAAGCCCCTGATCGGCGAGTACTTCTGATCTTCCTCCAGTCTCGCCTCGACCGAAACCGCCAGATAATCGCTGTCGCCAAACCCGAAACTGAGCATCGTGTGGGCCAGACTGGGCGCGTTTTTGAAGGGGACAACCATAAAATCCACCGAGGTCAGGCGGTTCAGGTCGAAGGTCTTGTCGTAGTGTCGTACGATATAGTCCCGGTCGCTCAGGTACTCGCAATGCCGAATGTTCCGTACCGTCAACTGATCGCCGTGCAGTTCGGCGAACGGCAGGACAGCCAGTTTCGGTTCCCACCGCCGATGGTTGGACGGCGTGACGGCACGCTGCAATTCTTCGGGGTCAAACAAGTCCGTCAGCTTGGGCGCCGAGCGCTGCGTGACGCAGCCTGCCAGCACTGCCAGCATCAAAATGCTGACTTGAAACAGCATTCGATGTGCCCAACGACTGTACTGCATAAGCCGAAGACTACCATTCGCGGGGATATCGGAAGTTACGGATGCGATTGCGGTAAGTAGCTGGAAAAGCGTGAAAGAGCAAGAGGAATCTGGTAAGCACCGTTCGAGAAATAACTGTCCAATGTCCCTCGCCCCTCGTGGCAGAGGGCAGGGTGAGGGGTTCATTCGGACATGGCTGGCGATGATGAGCTTGCCAGTTGTTCTTGGATCGCCTGACGCAAGCGTTCTTCTTCGGATGGACGGTTCAGGAACCAGTCGGTCGACCAGATTCGATGCAGCACCCAGCCGCGTCGTCGGATGACTTGTTCGCGGAGCCGATCGCGGTCGCGGGCGGATTTTGCGCTGTGGTAGGTCGCGCCGTCGCACTCGATGCCCAGCAGGAACTCGTCCTGACTACCCGGCGCCAGCACGCCCAGGTCGATGAAATAGCCGGCGACGCCGACTTGCGGAACGACCTGCAAGCCCAGGCTATGGACGACTCGCGACACGGCGATCTCGAACGGCGACTGGGGGCTTCGCCCCACGATGCTCTCCCGTTCGAGGAAGCGGCCTGTCTGCGCGAATTCCAGGTACTGTTTCATCGCGTTGACACCTCGACTGCGATCGGGCCCGCCCAGGATATCGCTGGGCTGCATGGAGGAAAACACAACGACGCGACGTTTGGCGCGGGTGATCAGCACGTTCAGGCGTCGCCAGCCATGAACCCCGGCCATCGGCCCGAAGCGATTGTAGCAGCGGCCTGTCTCGGGTGAAGGGCCGTAGGTGTACGAGATGAAGACCACATCCCGCTCATCGCCCTGGACGCTTTCGAGGTTCTTGATGAACAAAGGCTCTTGGTGCTGTTCCAGCGTATTGACGGCGATGCGAGCCTCGTCGTCCTGGACACAGATGGCCTCCAAGCGGTCTTGGATCGTCTGGGCCTGGGCGGCATTAAAGGCAGCGACGCCCAACGACTGGTCCGGATACTGTCGGGCATGCTGCACGATGGCTTGCGCGATGACATCGGCTTCGACCGGATTGCAGCCGCCTGAGAAAAATGCGTTGGGAACCGAATGCAGGAAGACGCCCAGACGGCCTCGCTGACTGGACGGCGAAGGAAAGATGACTAGTTCCCCATCGTAGAATTTTTCGTTGGAAAACGCGATCAGCGATTCATGTTGGCTGCGGTAATGCCAACGCAACCGGCGGCGTGCGGGAAAGGTCTTCATGGCGACTTCCAGCACCGATTCGGTATTGTCCAAAAACGTGTCTTCGCTGTCGCTGTCGTCCTCCGCAGCACCGATCCGATCGAAGAACGTGGTGGGTGGTAACTGTTTGGGATCGCCCACCACCACCATCTGACGCGCACGCAGCAGCGTTCCCAACGCGTCCTCGGGTTTGATCTGCGATGCTTCGTCCATGACCACCAGATCGAATTCGACGGAATCGGGGGCCAGATACTGGGCGATCGACAACGGGCTCATCATAAAACATGGCTTCAATGCCAGCACGGCGCGGCCGGCGCGGTGCAGCAGGTCCCGGATACGGCAATGCCTTTGCTGTTTGCTGGTTTCGTGGCGGATCAAAGCCATCTCGGTCAACTCGCCAACTCGCCCCCGAGCATTGCCGGGCGGAACGGCATGCTGGAGCAAGCGGCAAGCCACCTCGTGCTGCTGGAGTTCGATTAATTGTTCGTCCAATTGCATGAACTCGCCTCGTGTCGTTTCCAGCGCCTGCCGCGAACCGTCCAGCAACAAGTCGAAATTCTCCAAAAACCGCTCGACCAAAATCTGGTGCAGCACCAGGCCGTACGCATCGACTGCAGAGGCTGCGGGGATCTGGCCGCTTTGCAGCAGCAGGACCAGCGACTGGAGTCCCATGGGATGGCACCGCTCGGCCGCTCGGCAGTAGGCGGCCCAACCGCTGATCGTCGAGATTCGTTCCCGCGCCTTGGCCAATACCTCGCGATAAAGGACATCTTCAGATGGGCCCGGCAGCAAAAGCCAGCGGGAAGGTCGGCTGCCCCATGCTGCCAATCGGTCCAAAACGTTTTGCCACGCGATCGTCGTTTCACGAAGCCGAACCATTCTTTGGCACAGGGTTCGAAGCAGGCTGCCGTCGGCATCCGCACCCAAGCGGGATACCAGTTCGGAATCCAAGCCTACGTTGGCCAGCACCTCGCGAAATCCAATGGCAGTATGCAGCGATTGCAGGTCGGTGCTGGGCCCCTGAAACAGATCGCCAAAAGTCTGGCGGTACGGGCCTTCGTCCAACGCCCGTTCGGCTCGTGCAGCCTCGATCTGCAACCGGGCATCGGCCAGCAGCGATTCCAGCGAATCGGACTCGCCGCCGCGAAACGCGCGACGATGTTCGAGGATCACCTCCGCCGCCTGGATCCATCGCCCAGCCCGATCGTCCAGTTGCGTGAGCGGAACCGCCGTCGCGTCCATCGTCTCCAGCAGCGGCTGGCAGGCCGGATGCTGCCAATGCCGTTCGAATTGGCTGGACGCCTCTAACAGCTCGCGATTGCTGATCCTGGGCGCGGCGTACACCTGGCGATGTCGCTGGCAGCATGTCTGGTAGCCCATGCCCATGCGTTGCGCTTGCTGAGCCCAGCGGACCAGGGTTTGCAGCCGATGCCAGTCCGTCGCTTCGCCTTGGAATTGGTCCCCCAACAACTGCGTCAATGAGGCATCCTGAGGAAATTGCTGCTGCCTGGTCTGGTAATCGACCAGATTCCGCAGCAGACGCACACCTTGTTTCGGTGACACTCGCCCTGCGGTCGCCCGTGTGAATTCTTTCAGCGTGCGCCGTGCCCAACGGTACTGCGCTCGAAAGGCTCGGAACCACGAATCGCCCAGGGCCGAAAAGACATCGATCATTTCGTCGATGGTCTCGCTGGCGGGGATCTTGTGCAGAAAGATCCTTTCTTCCAGTGCTTCACGCTGCGTCCGCAAGTCTTCTGCTTCGTTCTGACCCCGCTGGACCAGTTCCCCGGCATCCGCTCGAAAGGCGAAGGCGGGCGGCGATGCCCCATCGACCACCGGGTGGATCATCATCCGGTAGCATTCCGCCGTCTCTGCAAACTGGCGCTGCGTGTGACTCGGTCCGAATCCCACATCTGCTATTCGTTGCCCCAAGCGGGTGATCTGCTTCAGGTTTTCCATGGCCGCTTGCCACTGCGCTCGCATCTCCCGCAGCTTTGCCAACGAAAGGGTCAGCAGGCCAGCGGAACGAAAGATCTCCATCGCATCGACGACCTGGCGCGCTGCCGGTCGACCTTGTTCGGGATCGACGACCAGCGCGGAACGAGCCTGAAATGTTTTCGATCGTGTCTCTTCGATCTCGCGTCGCATCGACTCGGCCAATGACAGATGCTCGGGAACCGTAAACACAGTCAGCCAGTCCGTCACGGATGCGGGGACACCGGCAAACCAATCGGCCAGATCGGCCTCGAATCGCTGAGCGTCCGGCGACAGAACCCGTTCCAGCCAGATCCGATCCGCATCGCCAAACTCTGCGACCAGCGACTGGAGATTCGCTGTGGCATCGTCAGCCAGATCGCTCAACTGCTGGACACCTTCGTGGAACAAGGGCATCTGGGACGGAACCAGCCGATCGGCACTCAGACCCTGCCAAGGTGACTGGGAAACCGGCTGCAACTCTTCCAGATGGACCGCCAGTTCTTTGAGCGCCGAGCAAGCGGCGTCGAACCCGGCGGCATCGACCTCGCAAGGGACCGAGATCCTTTCTGCCGATTCCCAGCCGAGCCTTTGCTGCAAGGCGGCGACACGCCAGAGCACTTCGTACACCGGTTGAGCCTGCGGACCAATCGGCTGTCCCATTCGGTGTAAGTACCGGCCCATTCGTTCGCGGCGTTCCTCCAGTCGGCGGCGAACCGCGACGATATCGGCAGGCTTTTTAGGGGAGTACTCCAGGCGTTTGCGCAGTTCGCTCATCACGCGTTGCGGCGTCGCCACATCGCTGTGCAGTTCCAGGCAGAACTGTCCCAGGCCCACGGAACTTAAATTATTGCGGACGACTTCCAACGCCGCCAGTTTTTCCGCGACAAAGAGGACGCGTTGCCCGCGGTACAAGGCATCGGCGATCGCGTTGGTGATCGTTTGTGATTTCCCCGTGCCCGGCGGCCCTTCGATCACCAGGCTCTTACCCTCGGCGATATCACACAACGCGGAATGCTGCGAGCTGTCGGCATCCTTGACCAAATGGATTTCCTCCGCGATCGGGTACTCGTCGATCGGATAGTCCGGCGCGAAGGTCCCAGACGCGAGATCATCATCGATCTGGCTGCCTTCGATGACCGCTCGGATCAAGGGGTTCTTTTCCGGAGAACGGTCACCGGTCCATGT
>SKVE01000752.1 GCA_007129635.1 Planctomycetaceae bacterium | reverse complement strand
CCCGGAGGATGCCCGATTGTCGCTGGAAGCCGGGCCAGTTGTCAACGGGCCGATATCGCTTCCGCAGAGGACTCGAGTGCCCCCGATCCGCCAGAAATGTGCTTGCCCGCCGTAGGCTACTCGGGTTATGCTAATAAGCACCCGACCCCGTCGCGCCGAAAACGCGTGGCCGAGGTGGTTGGGGAACCGGGCTTGATACTGGAAGAGGGGGCCTCGCAAGACAGGAGCCGAATACCATGCGTACATCCTTGGCCCGATTGGCAGTCATCTGTGGGTTGGTGCCGGTTAGCGCCGCATTGATTCTGTTGGTGTCAGTGTTTACGCCGAGCGATGCGGACGCGGCGGAAGTTCCGGACGACGGGGCCGAGCAGCGGACGGTGACGAGTCTGTCGTTTCGCGTAGCTGCCGAGCGGGATGCGGGTTACGAGCGATTAGAGCATCGTGAGGGGATTTGGTACGAATCGACGTTTTGGCAGGGTGGCGAGCAGTGGCTGCGGGTCGGCAAGGATTGGCATCACCCGGGCGAACTCGGCCCCAGTGTGCGACGGTTCTTGGCTCCCGCCGATGGCTCGATCACCGTGACGGGTCGAGTTCGCAAGGCGCACTTGGCTGGGGATGGCGTACGAGCGACGATCCTGCACAACCAGCAACCGGTCTGGCAGCACGAACTGGAGGGCGACGACGGCCAAGGGCTGGACCCGAACTTGACGCTTTCGGTCCGGCAGGGGGACGCCATCCGTTTTGTCGTCGATAAACGGGGTTCGATCGCCTGTGATACAACCTACTGGGACCCGGTGATCACCTACGACGACGGTCGGCGATTTCAGGCGTCCGAGGCTTTCGATGCGAAAAAACAGGGCGCCGACCAGTGGTATTACGAGACGCCGACCGCAGGGCAGCCATCCCGAGGTGCTCCCCAACTGATTTGGTTCGATGCGAACTGGGCCTTGCGAGCGACGCCGTTGATGGTTGCGGAACCGATCGAGTTGCCGAGCGGTTCGGCGCAAGGGTGTGCGGTGCTGGCCGATGGTGCCGACGCGTCCGGCATCGTTTTGGCCTTCGACAGCCCCAGGCCCTGGCGAATGCGAGTTCAGCTTCAGACGGACGGGATGGTGACCGTCGACGTGATCACGGCGGCCGAGTCCGATCGGCTCTCGACCAGTGACGAAGGCGATGATTCCTTGGCGACGTGTGTTGTCATGAGCCCGTACCAGGGGACGTCGTTGATCGGCATGCAGCGTTTGGCTCGCTGGTTCGAGGACGTGTCTGCGGATACAGCGGACTTCGATGGCTCGTTCGCAACGCTCCGAGCGTCGTTGCGTCAAGCGGGCATCTGCGAGCTTGACTATTGGGCCATGATCCAACAGGACTGGCAACGGCAGGACCAGACGGACCATCAGCGGCCGGAGACGTTTCGCGCAGCGATCGCCGTGCACTTGGAGAAGACTCGGGATCTGATCGCGTTCCTGCAATCAGTCCATGGTCCCCATCTTTTGACCGGCCACGCGGATCGCTTACAGCAGTTGGCCGTCCGCGCCGAGGACGACGACATCGACCTGGGCGAATGGTACCTGCAGGTGCGGCGTTTGAAACGCGAGGTTGTGCTGGCCAATCCGCTGCTGGACTTTGGACCCTTGATGTTTTGCAAGCGGGTACCCACCTCGTACAGCCATCTGGTCATGCAGCATTACGGTTGGCGGGCGCGGCCGGGCGGTGGGCTGTTCGTGCTGGACGAGCCGGGGCGGTCACTTCGCAGCCGCGACATCCTCGACGGGCGGCTGGAACAGGGCAACGTGTTGGAACCTCGCCTGTCCTACGACGGCCAACGGATCGTGTTCTCGTACGTCGATTGCCCTTCCGGCCCCCTCGATTACCAGGACGTTGCGAACGACCAGGATTCGTCGCGGCACTATTACCATATCTGGGAAGTCCATATAGACGGCACCGGCTTGCGGCCTTTGACCGATGGCCCGTACGACGACCTGATGCCCTGTTACTTGCCCGACGGCGGGATCGCCATGATGTCCACACGCCGCAAAGGCTACGCTCGCTGTTTTGGCGGTCAATTCAGCAATCGCTGGGATGTGTACACGTTGCATCGCATGAATCCGGACGGGTCGGCGATCCGCACCTTGTCGTATCACGATACCAACGAGTGGTACCCGGCCGTGTCGAATACGGGTCACATCCTGTATGCTCGTTGGGACTATATTGACCGCGACGCCGTGACCCACCAGAACCTGTGGGCCTCGCGACCCGACGGCACGAACCCGGTCGCCATCTGGGGTAACGCGACGCCCGATCCCCACTGTACCTTCCAGGCTCAACCGATCCCGAACAGCCAGAAGATCCTCTTCACCGCCTCGGCTCATCACTCGATCACCGCCGGTTCGATCGCGCTGCTGGACCCGACCGTGGCGGCCGACGGGCTGGAAGCCATCGAACGGATCACGCCGGAGATCCCGTTCCCCGAGTCGGAGAGTCGTGACATCGACCAGTACTACGCGGCGCCTTGGCCGCTTTCGGAGAATTTCTATCTGGTGGCGTACAGCCCGTATCCGCTGGAATGGGAACCTCGCGCCAACCGACGCGAGGCACTGGGATTGTACGTCCTGGACCGTTGGAACAATCGCGAGCTGATCTATCGGGACCCGCAGATCGGCAGCACCAACCCGATTCCGTTGCGCGCTCGCCCGCGTCCACCCGTGTTGCCCAGCGAGTTGCCGGAGAACGCGCCGCCGGTGGGCGAGATGGTGTTGACCGACGTGGCGCAAGGACTGGATGGCGTCGCGTCGGATTTCATCAAGCAGTTGCGCATCGTGCAAATCTTTCCCAAAACAACGCCGCTGGCCGACAATCCGCCGGTCGGCGCCGCGCGTGAGGAAAACGGTCGAGCCGTGTTGGGGACGGTGCCGGTCGAAGCGGACGGATCGGCTCGTTTTCTGGTACCCGCGCATACGCCCCTGTTGCTGCAAGCGTTGGACGCAGAAGGCAACGCCTACCAGACGATGCGATCACTCACCTACCTGCAGGCGGGCGAACGGGTTGCGTGTGTCGGATGCCACGAGCCCAAGACCAGCACTCCACCGCCCATAGAATCGCTACCGCTGGCCATGCAACGTCCCGCCTCGCACCTGGACCCCGGCGATTGGGGTGGGCGGCCGTTCAGCTACGTCGAGGTCGTTCAACCGGTGCTGGACCAACACTGCGTGCAGTGCCACGGTGCGGAAGAACCGGCAGGCGACATCGACCTGACCGGCCAACCGCTGGGGCACTTCAGCCGCTCGTACCACGCACTGATGGAGGATCTGAACGCTTTCTGGGGCAGCGGGACGAATCCCGAGAATGCAAGGAAATATCTGGTGCCGCGATTCGGTGCAAGGAATCAGATCCAGGTCACGCCGCCCGGCGGACTGTACGGGGCTCGCCGCAGCCGCCTGATGCAGATGCTGCGAGCTGGACATGAAGACGTCCAGTTAAGCGATGACGATCTGCGCCGCCTGGCGATGTGGATCGATTTGAATAGCATCTTTTACGGAATCCACGAAGCGGAATGCCAACAGCGGATGCGACAAGGCCAGTGGGTGGGCATGCCGGAAATCCAGTAACATGAACGCCGGGGCTAAGTTAATGACGAAGGAGATAGAACGATGAAATCAAATATCTGCGGGATCTTGGTAGTCGGTCTGGTCCTGCCCTTGGTAACCGCACAAACAGGGCTCGGGCAAACCGAGCCGCGGTTGGTTGCCGAAGAATTCCACGAGAAACTGAGCCAAGTCGCCGAACGGTCCTTGCGACCGCCTGAAGCGTTGGATTTCCCGCCGCAACCAACGCGTTTCGTCCGCATCGCGATCCTGGAAACCAGTGGCAGTTCGCAGCCGGGGATCGACGAGTTGGAAATCTACGGTCCGGACAGCTCAGTGAATCTGGCCTTGGCCGAACGCGGCTCGGTGGCCAGCGCATCGTCGGTGCTGCCCGGTTATCCCATCCACCAAATCCATCATCTGAACGACGGTCGGTACGGAAACGACTACAGTTGGATCGCAGCGGCTCGTGAGGATCAGTGGGTCCAGATCGAATTGCCGGAAGTGGCCCAGGTCGCTCGGGTCATCATCACTCGAGACCGAACCGGGCGATATACCGATCGTATCCCCGAGTCGTTCGAGGTACTGGTCTCGCAAGACGGCCGCCAGTGGCAATCGGTCGCCCGCCGCGATCGGACCGCAGCCCATCGAGTTCGTCGGCTGCCCTACCTGCCGGTCGACCGGTTGCCGGAGCCTAGTTGGGACGGTTTCCTGCATTACACGTTCTTGCGCGAGCGAGCGACGTGGAGCAGCATTCCGGCGGACGATCATCTCTCGCCTCTGGTCACCGATCGCCCGGCGGTGCCGGGCGACGAACCCTATTGGGGACGGCTGGCACGGCTGGCACCGCTGGAAAGGGTGCTGGTTCTGTTCGAAGAGCTGACCGACCGACTGGCGGCGAAGGGGCTGGATGTCGACCAACCGCGACGCCAGGCGACCGAATTGCGACGTCAAGCATTGGAAGACCCCGACTGCCAGGCGCTGTACGTGTCGGCACGTCTGGCGAAGCGCGCACTGTTCTTCCGCGACCCCGACCTGGCGTCGCTGGAACGCATCCTGTTCGCCAAACGCCACCCGTTCCTCGAGTCTCACAACTACAGCGAACACCTGGATGGGATCATGGAACCCGGCGGCGGAGTGTACGTGCTGAGCATCCCGCGCGACTTGCAAGGCCGATTCCGACCCGATCAAGCCGTCGTCCAGCAACTGTTCGACGGCAGCGACGGGATCGTGCGTGAACCGACCGCCGATTACGACGCTCAAAACGTCTACTTCGCCTACCGGCCCGACCAGCCGCTGGTCGAGGGCTGGGATTCGTACTGGCATCTGCATACCATGCGAGCCGATGGTTCGGGACAGAAGCGATTGACCGACGGACCTTACCACGATTTCGACGCGGTCTGTTTGCCCGATGGTGGACTGGCCTTTCACACCACCCGTTGTCAAGTCCGGTTCCTGTGCTGGCGTCCGCAGGCTTATGTGCTGTATCGCATGGAAGCGGATGGGTCGCAGATCCAACGCCTGTCGTATGCCAATCTCAGCGAATGGAAGCCGTCGGTCATGCAGGACGGCCGCATCCTCTGGACTCGATCGGAATACCTGGACAAAGGGGCTGATTTTGGCCACACGCTCTGGGCGATCCGGCCCGACGGTACCCATCCGGAGCTGATCTTCGGCAACAACACCCCCAACTGCTACAGCCAGGCACACGAGGTCCCCGGCACGAACGAGATCGTCTGCACGCTGATGTCTCACGGTGATCACCAAGGACCCATCGCGCTGATCGACCGGAGCAAAGGGCCCTTCGATACCGCTGCGATCACGAACATCACCCCGGACACCCGGCCGCATTACCAGATGAGCCGGTCGCATCACGATTCGTTCCGCGACCCGTACCCGATCTCCAGCGACCACTTCTTGGTGGCTCACAATCCGGACAACCAACATAACTGGTGCCTGTACGTGATCGACCGGTACGGGAACCGGGAACTGCTGTATGCGGATCCGACGATCAGCAGCAAACGCCCCAGCCCGTTGCGCCCGCGACCTCGTCCGCCCGTCGCAGCCACTACCCGGGACGACCAACTGGCTCGACAGAATCTGGGTCAGTTCACGATCCAGGACGTCTACATAGGGCTGGGTTCATCGGTGGCTCGCGGCCAAGCCAAGTATCTGCATGTGGCCGAAGAGATCCCGCCGACGCTTGAGCGGCTGGCTTGCGGGCAATACCGCGCGGATCACCCGCCGTTTACCGATTTCTATGCCGCACCGGTGCATCTGGTCCGCGGACCGGCCGCCACCTTCAAGACCCGTACCCCCAATGCGCTGCTGGGGCCGTTGCGCACGAATCACAACTGGTCCAATCACGTCCAGCAAGTTTCCCCCGGATTGTACCAGGTGCGCGAAGCCCAAGGTTGGCCCAGTTACGTTGCCAAAGCGTCGTTGGGCACCGTGCCCATCGAGCAGGACGGATCGGTCAATTTCTTGGCGCCGGCTGGAAAGGTGCTGTATTTTCAGTTGTTGGACCAGCACTGGAACGAATTGCAGCGGATGCGGAGCGTCGTCCAGTTGCAAGCCGGGGAACGACGCAGTTGCGTCGGCTGTCATGAAGACCGCCACGCGTCGCCCACTCTCGAAGTCGGCTCCGCCCTGTTCCAGCCGCCGCGGTCATTGCAGCCGGCTTCTTGGGGTTCGGCCGCGTTCGATTACCAACAGGTGGTGCAACCCGTGTTGGACGCCAATTGTGTGAGCTGCCATGACGGCAGCCAACCGGGACGCAGTGATCTGCGCGGCAGCCTGGATAACGATCGAGTGCCCAAATCGTACCGCACTTTGATCGAAGGCGGTTGGGTCCACTATTTCGACTTTACCTACGGGATGCGGCATTTCAAAGCAGAACCACTCAGCTTCGGGACACTGCAGAGCCGTCTGTGGACCGTGCTGGCGGACGAACATCACCAGGAGGTTTCGTTGGACCAGGCCGAACTGCGGGCGATCAAGACCTGGATTCACTTGAATTGCCCGCTGTGGCCCGATTACGAGTACCGCCTGGACCGTCCCGCCGAATGACATAGGCGAAAACGGGTCTTTCCGAGGGGCGAATGGCGGCCGCGTTGGCGGCCGATTACCAGGTCGTGACGCCGGTCTTCAGCCCGCTGGGGCGGCGATCCAGTGCGCCGCGTACACCCAACTGGCTGGGGTCGCGAGCGATCTTGTCGGTAAAGATCCGCACGTCTTCCACGACCGGCCTCAGCCGCCGAGTCACCTCTTCGGCGTTTGCCACGACCTGAGTGATGCTGATGTACAGCTCGTCGTCATTTACCAGACGCGCGATCGTCCCTTGCCCGTCTTGCAACGATTCGCTGAACTGAGAAATGTTCGTCAAGGCACGTCGCAATTCGACCGCACTACGCTGAATCTCTACGTACAACTCGTCCGCCCGCTGACCCAAGGGACCGGTGAACTGTTCCAGGTTTTCCAGGTTCACATTCGCTTTCTCACTGACCTGTTGGAAGCTGTCCAGCGTCGTGCGAGCCAGGGCCAAGGTTTCGCGTGTTTCCCGAATGAACAGGGGCATCTCCCGCAGCGATTGCTGCAACTGGGCGGTCAGTTCTTCGTCGCCCAACAAGTTTTGGACTGCCCGCATCGT
>SKVE01000778.1 GCA_007129635.1 Planctomycetaceae bacterium | reverse complement strand
GGCAGCACGCCGATCTGGGGGCGGTTCTGGCGCAGCAGTTGGCCCAGGATCTCCAGTCCTTGTTCGACCGGGATGGTTTCCATGCCGCTGGCCGCCCAGCGTGCCTCGTCCCGTTCGTCCCGGTCCGCCGTCATGCCGATCGAATCCCAAGGCCCCCAGTTGATGCTGAGCGCAGGCATTCCCAACCGCTGTCGTTCGTACGCCAAGGCGTCCAAAAAGGCGTTCGCCGCAGCATAGTTCGATTGGCCGGGCGATCCCAGCAGCGAAGCGAGGGACGAAAAACCGACGAACAGATCCAGCGGCAGGTCACGAGTCGCCTGGTGCAGATGGAAGGCCCCGAACGTCTTGGGAGCCAACACGCGATCGAAACGTTCCCAATCCTGTTGGATCAGCACGCCATCGTCCAACACTCCCGCTACGTGGAACACACCCCGCAGCGTCGGCAGGTGACGGCGGATATGGTCGATCGTCTGTTCGACATCCCCCTGCCGCGACACATCGGCTCGCAACACGGTGACCTGGATCCCTTGTTCGTTCCAGGCCGCGATCATCTCACGGGCCTGGTCGCCGGGTTCGGCGCGCCGTCCCGTCAGCACCAAATTGCGCGCCCCGCGTTGGACCAGCCACTGGGCGATCTTCCAACCCAAGCCGCCAAGGCCGCCGGTGATCAGATAGCTTGCATCGTCGCGAATGGGTGGCGCATCGGATTGCTGATAGTCGGCCAGCGAGACGACGACCTTGCCCAGGTGTTTGCCCTGAGCCATCCATCGAAACGCGCTGATCGCATCGTCGATCGAAAAGACACGGCAAGGCAGCGAAGCCAGTTCGCCGGATTCGAAACGCCCCATCAAATCTTCCAGCATCCCCCGGATCAGTCCTGGTTGCTGCTGTTCGTGTTCGCCCAGATCGAAGGGAAAGTATGCCACGTCGGGACGCTGCTGACGCATCTGGTCGGCCGACCAGATATCGATCTTACCGATCTCGACAAAACGTCCTTCGGGCGCCAGGGCAGACAGGCTGCTGGGGATGAAGTCGCCGTTCAGACTGTTCAACACGATCTGGACACCCTGGCCACCCGTCTGCTGTTGGATCTCTTGGGCGAAATCCAACGTCCGAGAATTCATCACATGCGTGATCCCCTGGGCGCGCAGGAAGTCCCACTTGCCGGGACTGGCTGTCGCGAACACCTCCGCACCGCCAGCGCGGGCCAGCGCCACCGCCGCCTGCCCGACGCCGCCAGCCGCGGCGTGGATCAGCACGCGTTCATCGGCGGCCATGTGGGCCAGTCGGTTCAATCCATAATGGGCTGTCAAATACGCCAGCGGGATCGTCGCGGCTTGCTCGAAGGTCAGCGACGAAGGTTTGGGCGCCACGTAACTAGCGTTGACGGTCACGTGACTGGCCAAGCTGCCCAGCGCGAGTGCCAGCACCGCGTCGCCCACCGCCAGATGTTCGACCCCCGGCCCTACGGCTGCGATCCTGCCGGCACATTCGAAACCGAAGAAGACATCCGCTTCGCTGTGGATTCCGATCGACTGTTCGTACTCCTGCAGCATGCCCAGCGCCCTGAGGCAATCGCGGAAGTTCAGTCCGGCGGCGTACACCGCGATTTCCACTTCGCCCGGCCCCGGGGTTCGGCGCTCGCTGGGTTGGACTTCCAGGTTGTCCAACACGCCATACTTGGTCAATCGCAACCGGAACGGCGAGTCCTCGGGCACCTCCATCGCACTCGGCGACCGCTGGCTGCGATGCACAAGGCGCGGGACGTAACGCACCGATTCTCGCAGCGCCACCTGGTCTTCGTCGTCGCCGTCCAGGATCTCCCGAGTCAACATGGCGATCTCATCCGACTGCGGTTGAGCCGCCAGATCGATGCGAACCGGTTGCAGTTGGGGGTGTTCCCAGGCGATGACACGCGCCATCCCCCACAACGAGGCCTGAGTCGGATCGACCGGATCGGAGGGCGACATCACCGATTGGGCTCCGCGAGTCACCAGCCACAAACGCGGCAGTTCCTGTGGCAGCGTCTTGATCAGCGCTTGCACCAGATCGAGTGTCGTGGCACAGCTCAATCGCTGGCCGATCCCCAACGAGCTGGACGTACGATCATCGAAGCATGCGGCATTCAGGCTCCACAGATGAATCACCCCGCGCAACTGGTGAATGTCGTCGCGAAACGCCTGGTCCAGCACCCGCTGATAGTCGCCCGATTCGACCGGGCACAGTTCGTAGTCATCCGGTCCCACGGCGGCGAAACGTTCGCCTGTGCGAGCCAGCACGCAACGATTGCCCTGGGACCGCAACAGGTCTGCTATTTTGGCACCGATCCCCCGATCATCTCCCAGGATCAACCAAGTACCCGTTTCCATCGCGCTGGCAGCGCTGCGATCACCGCGTGCTTTGGGACGCCAGTCGACTCGATAAAGCCACTCGTCCACATTGCGCTGCATCTGGCGCATCAGGATCTCCCGACGCACTCGCCGCAATTCCAAGCCCTCGATCTTGGCGACCAAATCGCCTTGGGCATCCAGCAACCGGATCTCGGCGACCACGCTCTTGCGCGATGTGCTGGCAGCCGACGTGATCCGCACATGGCTCCACACCGTCGATGCGCCCGGCCGCAGCACGCGCAGCGACTTCAGCGCCAGGGGCAGTAGAGGCTGCCGTGTCTCGGATTCGGGCAGCGCGGCAGCCAGCGTTTGAAAACACGCGTCCAACAATGCCGGATGCAGCAGGTACTGATCCGCCTGCGACTGAACCTCTGTCGGCAACACGACCTGGCCCAACGCCTGAGCATCGCCCTGCCACAATCGCTGGACGCCTTGGAAGGTCGGCCCGTAGGTCAGCCCGTTGCTGCGACAGACCTCATACAATCGTTCGGTACTCACTTCCCGATCGATCGACGCCCGCAGTGCCTGAAGATCGTCCGATTCCGGGCTGGACGTCTCGCGGCCCACGACGATCTTTCCCAGTGCGTGACGCGTCCAGATCCCACCCGGATGATTCGGCGTCTGCTTCGAGCTGTAAATCTGAAAAGCCTGGACGCCATCTTCTTCGGCCGAGACCACCACTTGCACAAGGCTCGGTTCTTCGACGCTCAGCACCATCGCCTGCTGGATGAACATCTCCGCCAGCGTCACATTCGCATCTTGCGAAGCGTCGCGACCAGCGGCCAGAGCCATCTCGGCCAATGCTGCGGCGGGGACGACGACGGTATCAAAGATGCGATGGTCCCGCAGGTACATCGGCTGGTTCACGGAGAACGTCGTCTGATAAACGGTTTCTTTCCCGGCGACTTGGATCCGTTGGCCCAGCAGCGGGTGGCAGGTGGTGCCCCCGGCGGCAGCGGCCATTGCCGGCGGTCCGGTCAACCGGGATCCGACGCTAAAGTCGGTCCAGCAGCGTTGACGCTGGAACGGATAGGTCGGCAAGCTGATTTTTGTGCGATGATCGTCGGCAGCGACCTGCTGCCAATCGATTTCCGCGCCCAATTCGAACATTCGGCCCAAGGTCTCCAGCAGCACGCGGCCCGTATCGTCCGGGCCTCGCAGACTGGGCAACCAGACCATGGGCGCGTCGGGAGCGCAGGATTTCCCCAGCGCCGTCAGCACGGGCTTGGGGCCGGCTTCCAGGACGATCCCCGGTGCCGCTTCCAGCAGGCAACGGACCGAATCTACAAAACGGACCGGCTGGCGAATGTGTCGGCACCAGTAGTCGGCGGTCAGGATCTCGTCACCTGCCATCTGTCCCGAAACGTTCGAGATCACATCGAATTCCGGTTTCGAAAACGAAATCTGCTCGGCCACCCGCCGAAAAGGCTCCAGCATCGGCTCCATCAGCGGTGAATGGAACGCGTGCGAGACCGTCAGTCGGCTGCAGCGAACGCCATCGGCCTCCAAGCGGGAAACGGCCGTGTCGATGCCCGCATGGCTGCCCGAGATCACCGTCTGCTGCGGCGCGTTGATCGCGGCGATCGAGATTTCGTTGGCCAGATCGGCGATCCGATCGGCTACCTGTGCTTCCGCAGCGAAAACCGCCACCATGCTGCCGTCCCGCGGCAAGTCCTGCATCAAGCTGGCTCGCGCCGCGATCAAGCGAATCGCATCTTCCAACGTAAACACGCCCGCCACGCAACAAGCCACGTATTCCCCGACGCTATGGCCCATCGCTACGTTCGGCCGGACTCCCCAGGACCGCCACAATTGGGCCAAAGCATATTCCAGCGAGAATAATGCCGGCTGGGTATAGGCCGTATTGTCCAGCGGCGACGATTGACCAGCGGCAGGATACAGCACGGACAACAGGGGCTCAGCCAGCAGCGGACGCAACAGTTGATCGCAGCGATCCAAGGCAGTTCGAAACGCAGGGTGTTGCTCGTACAACGCGAGTCCCATGCGGACGTACTGGGAACCCTGGCCGGTGAACAGCATGGCGATCTTGGGAACCTTCTTCTTGCCTTGACGACGCTCGATTGGCTCCGCCACACCCTCGTTGGCGAATCGCTCCAGTTGATCCACCAACTGCGCGGCATCGGCCGCGACAAACGTCTTGCGGTAATCGAATAGCGAACGCCCGACATTGGCCGTAAAGCAGGCATCGGCTAGTGTGGCTGAGGGCGCAGCGGATGCGAACTGGGCGAATCGCTTTGCCGAATCGTTCAACGCCGGGCCGGTCTTCGCCGTCAGACTCAAGACATGCAGGGGCCGTTCCGCGGGCCGCTGTTTCGGTATTGCCGGCACGGGGGGCTCCTGGACGACCACATGGCAATTCGTGCCACCGAATCCGAACGAACTGATCCCAGCCACTTTCGGCTTCGAGCCCGTTTCCCAGGCGGTCAGCTCTTGAGGCAATTCGAACGAGGTGCCTTTCAACGAGATGTACGGGTTCAATTCGCGGAAATGCAGGTTCGGAGGGATCTGCTGGTGCTGTAACGCCAGGATCAATTTCTGCAGCCCGGCGATCCCCGCCGCCGATTCCAGATGCCCGATATTGGTCTTCACCGCACCCAACCAGCATGGCAGCCCGTCACCTCGACCCCGCATCAGAGCATGGCGCAGCGAACGCACCTCGATCGGATCGCCGAGTGCCGTCCCCGTCCCGTGGGTCTCGATCAGACTGATCTCGTGCGGATGTCGCCCTGCGGCCGATAAAGCCATCGAGATCACCGCCTGCTGAGAAGGGCCGTTCGGAGCCGTCAATCCGTTGGTCAACCCGTCCTGCGTCACCGCTGAACCAGGCAGCACCGCCAGAATCCGATCCCCCGCAGCCTGGGCGTCCGACAAGCGTTTCAAGATCACCACCCCGCAACCCTCGCCTCGCACGTAACCATCGGCCGACGCGTCGAACGTTTTGCAACGCCCGTCCGCAGCCATCATCCGAGCTTGCGATAACGTGATGGTCCCCTCGGGCGTCAAAATCATATTGACACCCGCAGCGATCGCCAATTCCGATTCGCCCAGCTTCAAACTCTGACACGCCAAGTGGACGGCGACCAACGACGAGGAACACGCTGTGTCGATCGCCATGCTGGGACCACGCAAATTCAACGTGTACGACAAGCGGTTGGCCGCGATGCACAAACAGGTCCCTGTCGCCACGTAGGCATCGATCTCGGAAACATCCTTGTACAACAACCGATAATCGCTGTTGCTGATCCCAACAAACACGCCGGTGGCACTATTCTGTATCCGCTCCGGTACGATCGCCGCATCTTCCAACGCCTCCCAGGCTACCTCTAACAACAGCCTCTGCTGCGGATCGATACGCTGGGACTCGCGCAGGGAAATCCCGAAAAACGTTGGATCGAACAGCTCGACATCGTCTACAAAACCACCCCAGCGAGTGTACATTTTGCTGGGAGTCGCCGGTTCGGGATCGTAGAAGGTGTCGACATCCCAACGCTGCCGCGGCACTTCGCTGATCGCATCCACGCCATCACGCAACAATTGCCAGTACTGCGAGGGATTGTTCGCCAAAGGAAAACGGCAGGCCATACCGACCACTGCGATCGGCTCGCCCTGCTGATGATGACCGCGCATCGCTTGACTGCTCATGATTCTTCCGCAAGACACTGAGAAAACGTTTCGATGGTCGGGTAGTCGTACAACAAGGAGGGATCGACGTGCTTGCCGAGCCAATCTTCCAAGTCGCCCGTCATCCCAATGGCGGTGGCCGAATCCATCGAAAAATCATCAAAGGGAATCGTCACATCGATCTCGTCAGGTGATCGTTCCATCTCGCGAGCCAGATAATCGATCAGCCACTGCTGGATCTCTTCGGCTGTCCGCCGAACCCCACCTTCTTGTTCTTCAAAACTAGTCATCACTTCCTTTCGAAAACCGAATTCGACTGCCTGCCGATAACTTCCGCTAATTCCGTTAAATCCACCCTGTAGCAACAAAAAAATGTCCAAAATGGCTGTGATAAGCAGATTTTGGGCGAATCAGGGCGAATTTCCGGTAGGATTGCCACTATTCTACGCAATCCGCACATTCACTACGATGCGAGTTTTTGATAGCGATGGGACTTGTTATGCCCCCATTGCCAAGAGCGTCAGAAGACATTAGCCTGAAAAACTAGCTGGACGCGGTGATGGTTGCCGCGCCGTTGAATTCGTAACCGTCGCAAAACTTAGAGGGTATACCATGGCAGACGCCGCTTTTAAGAAAATCGAAGTTGTCGGAACGTCCACGAAATCGTATGCAGAGGCAACCGCCAATGGCATTGAAAAGGCGTCGGAATCGCTGCATGGGATGAGCTGGTTTGAAGTGGTGGAAATGCGCGGGTCGATCGTCGACGGGAAGGTGCAGCAGTATCAGGTGACGTTGAAGATCGGCTTCAAGGTCGATTGAGCGCCGTCAGTACGGCCTTTGAGATGGATCCGAAGAAAACGATGGGAACCGGTCAGTCGAGTCACGCGAGTCGGACAGACAAAACGAGTCGTTCCGACTTGCATCGACGAGGTTTCTTCTTTTCAACCCTCCGATGGCTATTCGGTTCGCCTCTTGCGGTTGGTTTGACATCATTGACCGCCACGTTCACGGTTTGGTTGCTGGCCAGTGTGCGGTTCATGTTTCCCAACGTGTTGATCGAACCGCCGCTACGTTTTCGCGTTGGCCGCCTGGACCAATATGCGCCGGGCTTGGTGGAGACGCGTCATGCGGATCGGCATGGTGTCTGGATCGTACATGGTCATTTCGAGGGCCGTTTGCAACTGTACGCGCTGCAAGTCGAATGTACCCAT
>SKVE01000367.1 GCA_007129635.1 Planctomycetaceae bacterium | reverse complement strand
GGTAACGATCGTCCCCGATCGGTTGTCACCGGAACCGCGACGCTGGCGAATGAATTGGGCATGATCGCCAGAGGTGACGAAACAGATCTCCTGACTGTCCCGTTTGCTTGCCACCCGCAAACCGAGCTGGGTTGCAATTAGCCGGATTTGCTGTTTATCAAAGCCGCCGACCGGCAACATCATCCGCCGCAAGCGATCACGACGAATCCCAAACAAGACGTACGATTGGTCTTTGCCCGCATCGATGCCACGATGCAATTGCCCGCAATCATCATTATGGGGGATCAGTTGGGCATAGTGGCCGGTGGCCACGAATTCGGCCTGGATATCATCGGCGTAATCGAACAGCCGCCCGAATTTCAGCCAGTTATTGCACATCACGCATGGATTGGGGGTTCGACCCCGCAGATAATCATCCACGAAGTAATCGATGACCTTGCCGAAATCCTGCTGCATGTCCAACGCGTAGAAAGGGATGTCCAGCCGATCTGCCACTCGCCGCGCATCCTCGGCGTCCGAGGCACTACAGCATCCCTGCTTGTGGTCAGGCCGCCCCCCTAGAACAGTAAGTTCGTTGATGCTATTGGGTGTCTCGCTGGCGCATGCAGCGGCCGGGGAGCGTTCGCCGTGCCGCATGAACACACCGACCACCTCGTGCCCCTGTTGCCGCAAAAGGTGCGCGGCAACGCTGCTATCCACGCCCCCGGACATCGCCAAAACAATTCGAGCCATCGCCTGCCACCTTTTCTGTTTCACCTTCTTCGGGATAATAGCAGCTCAGGCAGGACGAAACAAACAGGGCACGAGCAATATCCACATCGAAGGGGAGCCTCAGGATGGAAGGCGAATTCTACGACCGAGCGAAAGCGATTCAAGAGCGTTTGATTCAACTACGAGACAGTCTTTGACTACGCTACCAAGCAACAAGAGATCTCGGCGATCGAAGCCAAGATGGCTTCGCCCGACTTTTGGGAGAACCAGGAGCGTGCCCAGGCGACCGTGGGCGAGCTGAAAGCGTTGCGGGCGGTGGTAGAACCGTTGACCGAGACGCTTCGCAGCGCAGAAGATCTGGAGACCATGCTGGAGATGGCCGAGGAGGCCGAAGAGGACGAGGAGTTTGCCCAGGAGGTGGTGAGCGAAATCGGTCGATTGGAAAAACGAATCGACGAACTCGCGCTGAAAGCCCTGCTGGACGGCCCGCACGACGGAGCGGGGGCGATTGTGACCATCAACGCTCGCGATGGCGGAACCGATGCAAACGACTGGGCGGAAATGCTGCTGCGGATGTACTTGCAATGGGCTCAGCAGAATGGATTCAACGCCGCGTTGTTGGATCGCAGCGACAACGAAGAAGCGGGGATCAACAGTGCAACGATCGCGATCCGCGGCCCGATGGCTTATGGGTATTTGAAGGGCGAGGCGGGTATGCATCGGCTGGTTCGGATCAGTCCGTTCAATGCCGAGGGCAAGCGGCAGACCAGCTTTGCGGCGGTGGATGTTTCGCCGGACGTATCGGACGACATCGTCATCGAAATCGATGACAAGGACGTTCGCGAGGACACGTTTCGCGCCAGCGGTGCCGGCGGTCAGCACGTGAACAAGACCTCCAGCGCCATCCGCCTGACCCACGCTCCGACCGGTATTGTCGTCCAGTGTCAGAACGAGCGCAGCCAGCACAAGAACCGGGCGGCGGCCTGGCAGATGCTGCGCGCTCGAATGGCTCGCCGCGAGGAAGAAAAACGCGAAGCCGAGCAGGCGGCGCGGTATCAGAACAAGGCGCGAGTGGGATTTGGTTCGCAGATACGCAACTACTTCCTGCATCCGGACCAGCGAGTCAAGGATTCCCGAACCGGCCATTCGATGGGCAGTTTTCATGACGTGATGAACGGCAATATCCAGGGATTTTTGGATTCGTATTTACGATGGCGAGTAGCTCAGGAGAACTAGCCAACATGCAACCGGATTCCGCGTGGCTTGAGCTTCGATCCCAGGGCTCGTCATCGATTCGCTTGTGCTTCGTTTGGTGCGGCGATCGTTATGCCCATCGGTTCGAGTTGAACAAGGATGGTCAGTCGCTGATCGGGATCCAATCGCTGGAAGGTGCGGACCACGAGGCCTGGCCTTCCAGCCCGGCGCTGCAGCAACTGAACCTACAAACCAACGGTTCCGGCGGTTCCTGCGCGCTATTGCTGGGAATGGCCGGCAAGAATCACTGGTCGGCCAGCATCGAAGCACGAGCAGAAAGCTTGATGTTCGACATCGCATGCCGCGCCCAGGGGCCCGCTCTGTGGCTGGGCAGCAGCTACCAGATCAACTCGTCATGTCGTCGCGTGTCCGAGCACCCCGACGGTTCTTACCAATTGGTCTTCGGCGGTGATTGCGGCCAGTTCGCTGTGCGGATCGTTGCCGATCGGGCTGTGCTGGCTTACGACCAGCAGCATGGCAGAATCAACGTACTTCCTCGCCCGACCGACGATCAGCAAACGATCAGTGCGCGATGGAGTTACACCATGCAACTGGTACCCTTCGATGATGCTGCTGGCGAAGGCGCACGCCCATGACGTCGAAGCCGCCCACGCTGACCCGCGACGCTGCGCTGGAGTATCTGCTGAGTCGCATCGACTACGAGCGCGTGCCGCGTTTTCCGTATCGAGCACAGACGCTCAAGTTGGCTCGGATGCACGAACTGCTGGACCGTTTGGGCAATCCGCATCACCGCTACCCCATCGTGCATGTCGCGGGAACCAAGGGGAAAGGTTCGACGTCCTCGATGATCGCCAGCATTCTGTCCGCCGCCGGTTATCGCACCGGGCTATACACCTCGCCGCACCTGGACCGGATCGAAGAACGGATGATGGTGGACGGGCATCCGTCGACGGGCGACGAATTTGTCGCGTTGATCGATCGCGTGCGTCAGGCGGTCGACGAGATGGACCGCCGGGCGGGCAGCAATGGAAGTCACGAGCAGGGGCCCACCTATTTCGAAATCACGACGGCGGCGGCCATGCTGCACTTCGCACAACGTCCGGTCGATGTGGCCGTCCTGGAAGTGGGATTGGGCGGACGCCTGGATTCGACCAACGTCTGCCATCCGGAAGTGTCGGTGATCACCAGCATCAGTTTCGATCACATGCGGCAACTGGGAAATACGCTGGCGGCGATCGCGGGCGAGAAGGCGGGGATCATCAAGACGGGCATCCCGGTGGTCTCCGGCGTCGTGGACCAGGAGCCGGCCGAGGTCATTCGGCAGCGAGCCGCAGCGTTGCAATGTCCGTATTTCGAGATCGGTCGTGATTTTCGCTTGGACTATCGCGGGATCCAATGGGTCAACCAGTCGTCGGACTCGTCAATGGGCGGCGAGCGGTTGGTGACACGTCTGGATTACCACGAACCCGCCGATCCAAGCGAAGTGGCGATGGGCGAATTAGAGATCGGTTTGCTCGGCCAGCATCAAGCGGCCAATGCAGCGGTCGCGATCGCCACTGTCCGCCGTCTGCAAGAACAAGGATGGAACATCCCGGCCGATGCCATGCGATCGGGCCTGGCTGCGGCGCGTGTCCCGGCACGGACCGAGGTTATTCAGAGCCACCCGCCGGTGATCCTCGATGCGGCGCACAACGTCGCTTCGATCCGGGCCTTGGTCCAGGTTCTGGACGAAGCGTTCGCCAATATCCGATCGCGGATTTTGATCTTCGCGACCAGCCGAGACAAAGACCTGGCTGGCATGCTCAGGTGTCTGTTGCCCAAGTTTTCCACCATCGTCCTGACGCGTTACTTGAACAATCCTCGCTGCGTCGATTTGGTCGATTTGAAACAGGAAGCCGAAGCCGCGGCGGCGGAAGTCATGGTGGGCGACTGTCAGATCTTGATCGAACCCTGTCCGGCTGCGGCCTGGTCGGCTGCCGAATCCTTGGCGGGACCGGACTCTTTGATTTGCGTCAGTGGCTCTTTCTTCTTAGTCGCTGAGATCCGCAGCCTGGCCGAGGCCAGTCCCTTGCGGCCGATCCGTGCCGCCACCGCATAGCCTACAAATAGTAGCAGGCACACTCCGTGTGCCGTCCGCGGTGTACGGCACACGGAGTGTGCCTACTACTTTCTGCGCGGTCCGCAAGCATCGCGGAAGAAAAGTCGAGCGGAAAATTCCTGCAAGCTAGCATCGGCCGCTAAACAGATTTCCCAGTGTTTTTAGCCTTCTGAGCGATCGTGTGGGCGATCGGTCGGACCGCATGCGAGTCGTTTTCGTGCGTGCCTACGGAAAAATCGGGAAATCGCTCTAGGCGAATCCAATGGGTTTGCGTTACCCTTTGCGAACGTTGCTTACGTTGGTTGGAAGAGGAGGCGGTGGCGCATGAGGCGCCTCGGCGTGACGTATTTTCGATCGCAGGAAATCGCGTCAAACCAACCACCGTGCCGGCAGCGATGCGGCCGCTGGGATGGGATATCCCGACGGCACATAGCACGGACCTGGCTCGTTTTTTGCACCCGCAGGCAAATTTCGAGCTGACCGACACGGACGCATGGATGCGTCCGTCTCCTCTTGCCCTTTACGGAGTGCATGATGAGCAGGGATGCTCGCTGCTTTTCCATGGCGTTGCTGGTGGCTTGCCTGCTTTCGATGGGGGCCAGTTACCGCACGCAGAACTTTATTGTCACGGCCGACACGCCGGAACTGGCCAAGGAGATTGGCGATGCTGCTGAGCGGTTTCGTCGCGATCTGGCCATCGAATGGTTGGGGCATGAACTGCCTCCGTGGAATGACATCTGTCCGATCACGGTCCAGGTCGCGCCGCATCTTGGTGCGGGAGGAGCGACCAGCTTCTACTTCAGTCACGGGCGACCGCACGGATGGCGGATGTCGCTGCAGGGCTGTCGCGAACGGGTTCTGGACAGTGTGCTGCCGCACGAAATCACCCACACCATCTTCGCAACTCACTTCGGCCGTCCACTGCCACGCTGGGCGGACGAAGGTGCGTCCACCTCGGTGGAACATCCCAGCGAATTAGCCAAGCAACACCGGATGTTACTGAAGTTCCTGTCCACCGGACGCGGGATCGCCTTCAACAAGATGTTCGCCATGCGCGAATACCCTCGCGATATCCTGCCCCTGTACTCGCAAGGCTATTCTCTGGTCAAGTTCCTGCTCGCTCAGGGCGGCAAACAAAAGTTTATTCAATACGTCGGCGACGGAATGAACTCGGGGCACTGGACCGCCGCGACCCAGCGTCACTACGGCTACGCCAGTCTGGGCGATCTCCAACAGACGTGGTTGAGCTGGGTGAAGCAGGGCAGCTCTGTCGAGCCAGAGGCTTTGGCAGCGTTGACCGGTGCAGTTGCACCGTCGGGCACACCCGCCGACGAGCCGACCATATCGCCCTCGCCGTCCACCGAAGTGGCGTCGGCAGCGGAACCTTCCGCCGCTTCGTCAACCAACACCCTGTTCGCTCATCCCGACAACAGTTGGTATGCCCGCCAGCGTGAACGTATCCACCAGGAAGATGGGCCGAGCAGCGGATCGTTACGAGTCGATCCGCCGGTGTCCTTGTTGCGCTGAATCCATGCCGCGCGAGCAGGCAATATCGATGAAAACGGGCTTGTCGGCACGAGCTTCCAACGAAAACGGGAAAAAGTCGGCTTGGACCGCGAAATAGGGCTTGCGTCTTTCGCCCAACGGCCGATATTCTAGTAACTACGGAATGGGCCAAGTTCAGGGATGCTAATCTTCGAGGCCAGCACATGAGCTACATGATTTCTTTGTTCGCCCCTGAAAGCGCGGGCTTCAGCGCCACAGGATCTTGGCGCGTTGCCGCCGATAGCCTCGAACAAGCGATCAATATGGCGCGGTTTTATGTCGATGGCCGTCTGTGGCCGGAGGGGTCGACTTGGCTGGTGGTGCCCCTGGACGATACAGCCCCCGTGGAAGCTCAGGCGGGCATCTGGAAACGCTCTTGAGCCTTTCGGCCGAGCATTGCGTTTTGACCGTTCAAGACGCCCCCTTCGTTTTAGGAAAGCCCGACCGGGAAACATGAGCCAGCCGCAACGGATCCAGCCCAGAACATTAAAGGGATTTCGAGACTATCTGCCCGAGGCGATGATCCCACGCGAGGCGCTGATCGACACCGCCAAACGTATCTATCGGTCGTACGGATTCAGCCCGATCGACACCCCCGCCTTGGAGTATTTGGAGATCCTGACGGGAAAAGGCAGCGAGGAAACGGATCGACAGTTGTACCGTTTCGAAGATAACGGTGGCCGCCAGGTGGGCATGCGTTTCGATCTGACCGTTCCGCTGGCTCGCTTCGCGGCGCAACACATCGGCCAGCTTGGTGTGCCGTTCAAACGGTATCACATCGCGACGGTCTGGCGTGGCGAGGCACCGCAGCGTGGGCGTTTCCGAGAGTTCATGCAGTGCGATTTCGACACGATCGGCACGCGTTCCGCCACGGCGGATATCGAGACGGCGCTGGTGATCCATGACCTGATGCGAGCCATCGGTTTCTCACGATTCACGATCCGGCTGAATCATCGCCTGGTGCTGAACGGGGTGTTGGAACGTTTGCATCTGCTCGACCGTTCGACGCAGATCCTTCGCACGCTGGATAAACTGGGAAAAATCGGCCCGGCAAAGGTGGCCGACGAAATGATGGCCGCGGCGGGCATGACAGGTGACCAAGTGTCGGAGGTCCTGAAGTTAGCCGATCTGCACGGTTCTCATGATGCGATCCTGGCGGCGCTGGAGCCGCTGGTGGCCGGCAGCCAGATCGGCCAGGAGGGAGTCGCTCGTCTGAGCGAGATCCTCGCGGGCATCCGAGCGGCCGGAGTGGACTCGACTCGCGTGATTCTGGATGTCTCCATCGCTCGAGGCCTGGATTACTATACGGGCGCGATCTACGAGACCTTCCTGGACGATCTGCCCAAGATCGGCAGCATCTGTTCCGGCGGCCGTTACGATAATCTGGCCGGTATGTATACCAATCAGGATCTGCCAGGCATCGGCGCTTCACTGGGGTTGGACCGCTTGTTAAGCGCCATGGAAGAATTGGGGATGATCCAGCCGGTACGTACGCCGGCCGATGTCCTGATCGTCTACTTCGATCGTCAGCGGCTGCACGAGTACTTGGCGCTGGCCGCGAAGCTGCGCGCGGCAGGGATTGGCGTCGAAATGTATCCGGATGCAAAGAAGCTGGCCGCTCAATTGAAATATGCCGACCAGCGCGGGTTCCCCTTCGTCCTGATCGCGGGCAGTCGCGAGTTCGAAGGCGGCATGTGCCAATTAAAGGACATG
>SKVE01000569.1 GCA_007129635.1 Planctomycetaceae bacterium | reverse complement strand
GGGTCGTACATGGCCATCGAGACGGTGACGTTCTCCAACGCTCGTTGGACCGTACGTACCGCCGCATCCGCATCGTGCTCGGCCACAGCCAAAGCACCGGCCACCATCCCGGCATGACAGACCTGGCCCCAATTATTCCGCGAGCGAGTCCAGCCATGATGTCGTGTCTCCAGCGGCACGCGGACACCCAAATCCAGGATGGCCTGGCGCACGGTCTCGCGAGTCGACGGGTCCAACGCAGCGTACATCCAGTCGTAACCGATGGCCATGGCGAACGTCATTTCCGCGACGTCCAGAAAATGGCTGGGATTCCAATCCGAAAAGGCAGCGATCGCTTTCATCTCTTCAGCGGCTCGATCGGCGTATGCCTGGCGTTCGGTCAGGTGCCAAGCCATGCCCAACGTCAGCAGCCGACGGACGGCTCGACGCGATTCGCCCAACAAACGACGTCCCTGCTGAATCCGCTCGATCGGTTCAGTCTTCAACATAGCATCGGCGTCGGCCAGCACGGATCGAGCCACCGCAGCAAATGCCGCATCCTTCTCGACTCGATCCCGCAGCAGCGGGATATCGGCCGGCGTCAGCAGCAGACGCGGCCGAGTCAATTCACTCGATGAAATCAGATCGCGCAGGGCCGACTGGTCGACATCCGGCGGATAGCTAACATCGTTCGCCCAGGATGGGATTGCGCTGTGCAACAGAACGGCCAGCAGCATGGTGGTGAGAATCAGGCCGAGGCGATGACACGTACGAGGGCAAAGGTTCCACATCGAAACAGCTCCTTTCGCGGCGGGGATCCGCATTCAGGCAGGGAAAAAAAGCAGGATGCAACTCGTTCCACCTACGACTATAACTCAGAGGATCTGTCACGTCCATCTGATCGGCGTCCAGTCGAACCGCTATCGACCAGCGCCAACACCTGGATCTCGCGACCGCCGAATACGAGCGTGATCGGCGGCGACAGGTCGACTTGCCACACCGCCGAACGCAACCGCCTCTCGATTCCATCAGATGGTTCGGCCAACTAACTCGGGCCAACAGGCACGGGCGGCGGATGCTGGCCGTGGTGGTCGGGATACGATTCAGAAGCATGGCGGATTGCGTGCCAATCCACGCGAGCAACCCAGCACTGCTCCGCCTCCGAATACTCCACGACTCCGGTGACTTGCAGATCGTCGGACCTCCCTTCCTCGTCAGCGTCATCCGAGTAGAGCGTTAGAGTCGTACCCGGTTGCAATACCACGTTCTTTCGGGCCAAATCCTTCGTCGTCCCGACACAATTCAGCCGCAAACGTCCCTCGGCGTCCGCGTTTTGGAAATCGGCGTATATCCTCGGTCTCTTCATTGTCATCCTCCAAATCGTGAACCGCCCTTAGTAGGTTTCCGGACGGTCGGGCTCAGCAACGAACTCATCTCCTCCGGAGTCAACCCTGTCAGGGTTGCGCGGCTCCGGCTGCGGCCGCTCGTTCGTATAACATCTCCACCCATCGACGGCACGGCAGCGACTGTCGTAACGCCAATCTGACCGTGCGGTATGAACGCGGACAATTGTTCGACCGTCAGCCCGCTGGCGCATTCGACCGGCACCCCAGTTGTCCCGCTTGGGTGAGTCCCCGTTCCTCGCTCCAAATCCACCGGCTGGTTGCGGCCTCCACGAACCACCAAAGCGTCGTCGGAAATCCGCTCGGCCATCCACTTGATCCCGTCAATTCATTTGGTTCCTGTCTTGGAAACTCGCTGCAGCCAAACTTCATCCTACTCGCCACGGCCAGCATTCGGCAAGCCCACCGAAGCGGCTGGGGACCGCCCATTGTCCGAATGACAAGACATAGCCCAAGCCACTCTTTATGCAACGGAACGGTTTGGCAGTTTTCGTGCGTGCTTCGATTGCGAAACGCTCGAGCTTCTGCCAAACTGGAGGCTCGGGGATGAGGAATCGGTGTCGGGCGTTGTGGCAGTGCGTGGCTGCCCGCCGGGACTCGACTGCCCGTCCCGCTTCACTGACTTGGAATTCAGGAGCCCTCCCATGAAGTCCGTCCCATCGCTCGATTCGACCGGATCGTCGCCCGTGGATTCACGCCGCCAATTCCTCAAGCATTCGGGGCAAATCGCTGCCGGTTCGACGCTGGCCGCCATGGCGGTGCCCAAGTGCCATGCTGCGGGAGATTCCACGATCAAGCTGGCGTTGATCGGCTGCGGTGGGCGAGGCACGGGAGCGATGGCGGACGCTTTCCGTACCGTGGGCGGCCCGGTCCGGCTGCATGCAATGTCGGACGTGTTCCCGCAGCGGATCGATAGTTGCTACGAGCGTTTGTCGAATCAGTATCCCGACCAGGTCGATGTGCCTGCCGAGCGGCGTTTTGTGGGGTTTGATGGCTACAAGCAGGCCATCGATTCGTTGGAGCCCGGCGATGTCGTGGCGCTGACGGCCTTTGCGAATTTTCGCCCGTCCCAATTCGAGTACGCGGTGGCCAAGGGCTTGCACGTCTTTGCCGAGAAGTCGTTTGCGGTCGATGGCCCGGCGAATCGGCGCTGGTTTCAGGCCGCCGAGGCTTCCGAGCAGAAGAACCTGAAGGTGGCGTCCGGGTTGATGTGGCGGCACTCGAAAGCGCGGCAGGAAGTGATTGGGCGCATCCACGAGGGAGCGATCGGCGACTTGCATACCTTGCGGATCTACCGAGTCCATGGCCCCGTCCATTGCCCACCCGTGCCCGAGGGCGCCAACGAATTGGTCTTCCAACTGCAGCGGTCGGCAAGTTTCACCTGGATCACGGCGGGCTTTTTCGTGGACTGGCATTGTCACAACGTGGACATCGCCTGCTGGGCCAAGGATGCCTGGCCGGTTTCCGCCCAAGCGATGGGGGGCCGGTGCTACGCCGAAGCCGGCAACCAGTTCGATCACTTTGCCGTCGAGTATACCTTTGCCGACGGAACCAAGCTGTTCGCGTTCTCGCGGCACATGAGCAACTGCTGGAATACCTACTCCGATTACGCGCACGGCACCAAAGGCGCGGCGGTGATCATGGAGAGCCTGGGCGATCCCAAGCCTCGCATCTACCGCGGCCACGCCATGGAATCCGACCATCTGGTCTGGGAGTATGGCCAGCGTGACAATAATCCGTACATCGAGGAATGGCAACTGTTGTTGGATGCCATCCGCAACGACACGCCTCATAATGAAGCGCGGCGAGCCGGCCAGGCGAATTTGGCGTCGTTGATGGGACGCGCCGCCGCGCACACGGGTGCTTACATCACCTGGGACCAGATGCTGAACTCGGATTTCCAGTTTGTCGAGAACATCGATGCGATGACGTTCGACAGTCCGGCGCCCATCCAAGCCGGGCCTGACGGGATCTACGGGCCGCCGTTGCCGGGAATGGTTCGGGAGGTGTAGACACCGCGTCAAAGATCTGCTCGTAGTTCCGCCGTCAGGCGGTTTGACAAAACCGGCGAAAGCCTGGACTTCAGAAGGGAGAAGCAGATGAGCTCTCATGACCATCGGTTCGGTTGCGGCTGCGATTGCGGCTGCGACCGTCGCGATTTTCTCACGGCGATCAGTGCGACGCTCGGCGGCCTGGTCTTCACGCCCATGGCGACCGGCAGTAATTCCGATCGATCGGCATCCGACGTCAAACAAAACGCGTCGATCCGTGGCGTGCTGATCGGACCCGCCGCGGCCGACGCGGAACCCGTGGCGGCCGCCTTGCGCCAGCATGCTGCCCAACTGGGCGTTTCGCTCGAACTGCTGCGGCTGACCACAACGGACGCGGACCAGGCGCAGACGCTGGCTCGGCAGATGACCGAGCCACGGCCCGACGGGCTGGTGCTGGTCGTGTTGGACCGGGACCATCTGCCGCAAGCCGACATCGTGCTGGCCACTGCGGAAAAACTGCGAGCCCCCATGGTTCCCGTGATGCTGTGGCTGGCCGACCCCGCCATTTCCAAGGACCCTTACCGTCGCGAGGGCCTGTACACTCTGCACGGTTCGGTGGAGCCCGCAGCCATCGAGCACGGGTTGCGGATGATCAATACGGGCAAGCTGCTCCGCCAATGCACGTTCCTGGGCTTCGACAATCGTCAGCCCAGCGAGGCGACGATGCCTTACTTTGGCGTCAAGCTTCGGATCATCCCCTTTGACCGCTACGCCCAGGAATTCGAAGCAGCGTCGATCGATGACGAAGCTCGTCAGTGGATCGCCCAGTTGACCGGCGGTGCTGACCAGCAGTTAGGGATCACCGACCATGCGCTGAAGAATGCGGCGCGTGCGCACCTGGCGCTGAAGAAGATCCTGGATGAAGAACGGGCGGATGGGCTGACGATGAACTGTTTGCGCCGAGGATGGCTAAAGCCTTGCATGAGCTTCGCGGCGTTGAACAGCCAGTTGATCCCGGCCGCCTGCGAGATGGACGTGCCGGCCCTATGCACGATGATGACCGGCCAACTGCTGTTCGGCCGTCCGGGGTTCATGCACAACATGGCGGTCGAGACCGAACGCAATCACTACTACGCATCGCACTGCACCTGTGCGACTCGAATGTACGGTCCCGATGGTCCCGAGCTGCCTTATTTGCTGCGCCGATTCGCGCACACCAACGAAGGCAGTTGTGCGATCCAGGTCTTCTGGAAGGAAGACGATCCGGCCACCCTGGTACGCATCTATCCCGGCGGCCCCGCCCGTATGGATGTCTATGCGGGCCGCGTGTTCGCTTCCCATCCCATGCCGCCGGTCGGCGGATGTACGACGAACGTCGAGGTCCAGTTGCTGGACCGAACCGATGCGATGATGGCCGTGGGACACCACAACGTGTTGTTCTGTGGCGATTTCGCTCATGCGTTTCGTCAGTTCGCCCAGCTCTATCGGATCAGCCTGATGCCAACCGGCTACGAAGGCCCGTGGCCCGTGTGATCGACCGATGCCCATGCCCGACATGCAAAGCGAAAGGAACTGATGGTATGAACCAGAATAAGAACCCTTCTCAAGAACCCACGATCCGCGCCATCTTTTGCTACCCGCCGTCCAGCACGTATGCGGACGATCCCGATGGCTGGTGGAGCTGGCCTGGAAACGACTTTGATGCGGAGGGCCGCCAGCAACAGTACATAGAAGTGCTCTCCCAGATGGGCCGACGGCTGGAGATGAACATCGCGATAGACGAATCCTCGGTCTGGACGGCCGAGCAGATCGACGACTGGGTCAGTCGGCTGGAAGACGACCGACCCGACGGGCTGTTGATCGTCCTGTTCGCCAATCATAGTCGAGCGATGGCGGATCGGCTGTGCGAAGCGTCCCTGAAACTGGAAATCCCGGTCGTCTTTTATATTGCGTTGGGAGTCTGCCACGGTCCGGGTCCCAGTTTTCGCGGGTATCGGCGGGCAGGCGTCCACTTCATCATGTCGCTGGAGAACTTCGCAGCGATCGAGCAAGGTTTGCGAATGATCCGGGACGGCGAACCGTTGGGCCAAGGACCCTGGCCAGCAACTCCGCCAGCCGCCGTTCCGGCCGCCCAAGCTTCTGGCGACTAAACACCGTTCGAGAAATAACTGTCCAATGTCCCCTCGCCCCTCGTGGGAGAGGGCAGGGTGAGGGGGCAGGACGGCCGCATTGAGAACGCTTCTCTTTTTGCCACAGCTCGATATACTGTGCCAAATAGCTAGAAAATGAATCAGGCTCTTCCGGGGGCTCCTGACGAGAGAAAACATGATGACACGTACTTTTCTGTTGCTCGCCTTCCTCCTGCCGCTGATTGGCTGCGGCGTCCGATCGGTAGACCACGGGACCGAAGATTCCACGACGCGGGGCACGTCGCTGACACCCGACGACCCGCAAGTGATGGAAGCGTTGGCCAGCTTCAATCGGGGCAACGCTTTGATGGAACAGTACCGGTACGGGGATGCTGCGGCGGAGTATGAGAAAGTGGTCCGGGCGTATCCCGATTGGATCGCCGCCGTCTTTAATCTGGGATTGGCCTACCTGAACCTGCAGGGGGAAAGCGACGCTCGAGACAGTTTGGACATCGCTCGGGAGCGATTTGAACAGGTGTTGGCGGTGGACCCTCAGCACGTCGCGTCGCTGTTCTCGCTGGGCATGTACCACCAATACTTGGGCGAGACAGAGAAAGCCGTCCGGTTCTTCGAGCGGGCGCATGAAGCCGATCCGGACGATCTGCACACGATCTACAAGTTGGCCGAGGTGTCGTTGGCGGACGACCAGACCGAACGCGGTTTGGAGTTGCTGGAGCAGGTTGTCGAGCGGAATCCGGGATTCGTATCGGCCATCTACCGGTTGGCGATGCAGTACCGCAGCACGGATAGAAGCGACAAGGTCATGCCGTTGTTGGATCGGTTCCGCAAGCTGCAATCGGCCGAATTGTCCGCTGGCAGTTTTGCGGTCCAGACCGCTTACGGCGCGGCCGGCAAGCACTACGTGATTTTGGGCGCCGACAACTTGCCGTTGGAACAAACGCCGCCCAGCGAGACGCCTGTTCCGATCTTCTGCCCCGAGGTACGAGAACTAGATGTCCAGTTGCAGGCGTGGGATTGGGCGGGAGGCAAGATCCAGTTGCCAGGCATCGCGGTGGCCGACGTCAACGGCAGCGGAGCGTTGGATCTGTGCCTGACCGGTTGCGGCCCCGAGGGTCAGACAATGATCTGGATCAATGACGGGCATGGGAATTTTAGCCAAGGGCAGACCATCGGTTCGCAGGGCGTTTCTCCCTGTTTTGGCGATGTCGATAATGACGGCCACGTCGACCTGTGGCTGGGGCGTGCAGGTAACGACTTGCTGCTGCTGAACGACGGCAGCGGGCAGTTCGTCCCGACATCCACGGAAATGGTAGCGGGCCCCGACGCGCTGACCCACCTGGCGCGTTTGGTCGACTTGGACAGCGACGGTGACCTGGATCTGCTGGCCTTTCGCTCGTCGGCCGGGAACGTTCCGGCGGACCAGCACAGCCAAGCGGCGCCGTCCAGCGTCTTGCTGAACCATCGGGACGGCACCTTCGTCGAAGCAGCCGACACGTTCGAGTTGCAGTTCGCTGACGTGGCCGTCACCGGGGTGATCTACGACGATTGGGACAACGATTACGATCTGGACCTGATCTGCGTGTTGGCCGACGGCTCGATCAAGGTCTGGATCAACGATCGGGTGGGCGCCTTTCGCTGGATCGATGGTGCGGAAGTCGGCTTGGATGTCGAAGGGGTGATCGGCGGGATCAGCGGCGATCCGAACAAAACGGGGCACCGCGACTTGTTGCTGTTCACCGATTCCGGCATGAAACTGATGC
>SKVE01000365.1 GCA_007129635.1 Planctomycetaceae bacterium | reverse complement strand
GCCGAATGCTGCGGGCGGGATCTTCCAGATACTGCCCTCGTCATGCCATCCGCTCCAGGCTTGCGAGACGGTGACCACCTGGGGCAGGATGCCGATTTGCTGCGTCCGGCGAATGGAATTCATCTGCGCATCGATGGCCTGTTCGGGAGTCGGATTGTTGGCGATCGGCCAGACGTAGGCAAACGTATAGTCCAAGCCCAAGTCCTTCATCCGCTGGAGATGCTGCGGGTCCAACCCGCGGTACTCGCCCAAAAGAATCAGCCCGTCGAATCCGGCTTGGCGGCACGCCTGACGCATCTTGTCCAGGGCCGCAGCAACTTGATAGATGCCGCCCAGATCATCCACCAGGAATCCCGGGCGATAGATGAACAGCACGGGCCGATCGTCGATTTTCAGGTAACTGGGATGCTGGAAGTAGTTTTCGATCCAGAATGGCAGCAGGTTCTCCAGCAAGTCGGCTTCGTCGGCCACACCGGCTTGGCCACGACTCTGATTCTCCCACATGATCGTGAATCGCAGGTGATCGACATGGCGCGAATGAAACAGGGCTTCGTGAATCGCGCTGCTGAAACGCATCCGGACGGGACCGCCTTGACTGGATCGATACCAACAATAGATGAAGAACGAGATCCCATGCTCGACCGCCCATACGGTCTCCCAGTCGGCGACTTCCGGGTGATGTTGCGCGTAAAAGCCAAGGACGGGAGTGCGTTCCGGGTGCTTGAGGATGTTGTTCCACATCTCGGGCCGATCCTCCTCCCACAGCGGGCAATGATGGGCGCCCACCAGGATCTCCGTGGGCGCGGGGTTCGGAGCGGGGATCGTATCGGTATCGGGAACCTCGATCGCAGGCAAGAATCGCATCGGATGACTCGCCCTGGCCAGCACCCGATCGCCTTGTACGGCGACGAACGTCATCTGACCGTAGACAGCAGCGTCGGCCGTGACACGCCAACGGAACTCGCGCTCTTCGAACGGCGGGAGCGTGATCGTTACGGCGGCCTGCTGTCCGGCGGCCAGTCGCATCGGGTGAGGAAGATCCAGACGACCGGTGATGGTCAGCGGAGCATCGCTATCGTTATCACACCACACACGGACGGTCACGTGACGACCGACGCGGGTCAGCCCCTGATCGCACAGGAAATCATGGACCACGATGGGGCTGGATGCCGCTTCAATCCGATCGCTGCCCCACCCACCATCGGCCGGCACCCAGGACACCCAACCGACGATCGCGGCCAGCATCCATGTCCTCGTTCCCCGCCACCTGACGCCCGATTGACCGGTTGCGACGCGAACACTCATGACTGTTCCTTTCTTCACGGGGCCTGGCGGCCAGAAACCAACGTACAGGGGAATTCATTACGGTCATGACCCGAACGCATTCTACGGATTGAAATGCAGAACGAAAGCAGGCGCCGCCATCTACCTGATCCAGAACCTGATGCGTGTGTCGGCCAAACACTTGAGCGAACGGTACGGAGGTGTGAGCCAAGCCGCCAATCGTGTCGAGAACTGGAGGACAATAAATGCTAAGTCAAGAGCTGACTCCAGGGTTGGCGGGCGAGTGCCGGGGATGGTAAGCTTCGGGGGCAGAGGGTCGCTCCAAAACGCTGGCAAGAAGAGGGGGGAGATCGACGTGAGGTTATCGGAAAACGTTTTGCATCGGATCGCCTGGGCGGTACTGCTTGGCAGCGTGGCATTTTGCATTGTGGCGATTTCTTCCGACGGCTGGGCTCAAGACGCCGAGCGGCCGAATGTGTTGTTGATCCTGGTCGATGACTTGAAGCCCGCGCTGGGTTGTTACGACGATCCGGTCGCCCAGACGCCTCATCTGGATGCCCTGGCCAAACGCGGGATGCGTTTCGATCTGGCTTATTGCAATCAAGCCGTTTGTGCACCGTCCCGCTTCACGCTGATGCTGGGCTCGCATTCGACCTCGACAGGACTGTACGGACTCGGGAGCCAATTGCGCGACGTGGTCCCCGATGCGGTGACGATGCCGCAGTACTTCGCTCGGCACGGGTACCGGACCGAATCGTTGGGCAAGGTGTACCATATTGGGCACGGAAACTACGGCGATCCCCAATCGTTCTGCGTGCCGCATTTCCACGACAAGGTGATCGAGTATCTCGATCCGGCAAGTACCGCAGGTGGGCAATTGACCCGCGAAGAGGCGCTTTTTACCAACCAGCAATTGGACCGTATCCGGTCCTTGCCTCGCGGTGCCGCGTTCGAGTGGCCGGAGGCCGAGGACGACGATTATGCCGACGGTCGAGTGGCGGCGGAGACAGTTCGGCGACTGCAAGCGGCCGCGCAGCGCCGCGCCCGGGACGCTACCCCGTTCTTCATCGCGGCAGGATTCGTGCGCCCCCACCTGCCATTCAGCGCGCCGAAACGCTACTGGGATCGGTACGATCCGGCAACGCTGCCGATGCCCGAGTTCGAAGAATTGCCCGCCGGCGCGCCGGCCGTCGCCGGCAAGCGTGGCGGCGAGATCGTGGCCTATGCCCCGGTCCCGGAAAAAGGGCCGATTCCCGAACCGCTCAAGCGACAGTTGATCCACGGCTACTACGCCAGCACCAGTTACGTCGACGCCCAGATCGGCAGATTGATCGATGAACTCGATCGGCTCGAACTGGCCGAAAAGACGATCGTCGTGATGTGGGGCGATCACGGCTTCCATCTGGGCGATTTGGGAATCTGGACCAAGCATACGAACTACGAACAGGCCAACCGGATTCCCTTGCTGGTGGTCGCACCGGGAGCGACCCAGCCGGGATCGTCCACCCGGCAACTGGCCGAGAGCGTCGACCTATTTCCGACGCTTGCTGAATTGGCGGGGCTGCCGGCGCCCACCGTGCCGCAGCCGATCGATGGAGTCAGCCTGGTGCCGGTACTGAAATCGGCCGATGCCCGCGTGCGGGATCACGCTTACCATGTGTATCCCAAACAAAAGCTCGGACGCGCGATCCGTACCGAACGATATCGGTTGGTCGAGTGGAAAGCAATCGGCGAATCTTCGGAGTCTGCCGAGTACGAGTTGTATGACTACCAGACCGATCCGCTCGAAACGAAGAACCTGGCAGCGGAGCATCCCGCGATCGTGGTCGACCTTCGGAAGAAACTGGCCGCCTACCCCGAGCCCGTGGCTCCACGGCCCAGACGTCGCTAAGCACCGTTCGAGAAATAACTGTCCAATTTCCCTCGCCCCTCGTGGGAGAGGGCAGGGTGAGGGGGCAGAAGATGCGTCAGTTATTTCTCGAACGGTGCTAAACGAGTGTCTCGACCAGGCCCACCTGTCGCTCTCGTCCGACTCCCTGTTGCAAGCCTCCTGGCAGAACCCGATGGGTGTCGAAATCGGACGGCGACACGACCCGGCCAAGCGGGAAAAGCGTAGGCTGTCGGTCCCAGACGGCCAAGGCAGCGGGCACCCGCCAGGAAGCGACCGACCGCCGCCCGGGCCACGTAGGCCGGGCGCGGAGGCGGATAATGCCTGTCCTTTTCCCTTTTCCACCCCTGATTGACTTGGGTGCTTGAGGTTGGTAGCATGTTGGGGGAGATTTCCACTCGCCATCTCCCCAACCACCCAGCTCGAGGAAACCCCGCCATGACCGTCTTTCCATCGTATCGGCTCGTGTCACTTACCTCCGTCTTGCTGGCCGTCACGGCTGGTTTTCCGGCAGTCGTCGATACGGAAGTCGTGGCTGCCAGCCGCGACTACTACGTGGCGCCCGACGGTGATGATGCCAACGAGGGCAGTAAGGCGGAGCCCTTTTCCAGCATCCCGCGCGCGATGGCCGCGGTGCGGGAACTGCGTCTGGCCGAAAATCCGGTGGGGCCAGTCACCGTTTTCCTGCGCGGCGGGGTGTACCCCCTGGCTGAGAAGCTGGTGTTTGCCCCGGCCGACTCCGGCACGTCCGACTCGCCCGTGACCTACCGCTCCCACCCCGGCGAGCGGGCCGTGCTGAGCGGCGGTCGGCGCCTGAGCGGCACTTGGCAACGGACGCCCGGCAAACCGTATTACGAGCTGACCATTCCCGAGGCCCGCGACAGCCAATGGCGATTCTTCTCGCTTTACGTGAACGGCGAGTCGCGCATCCGGGCGCGCACACCCAACTGGGGGCAGAAGGTGTTGCGAGCCGACGGCCGCGCGCCGGGCGAGGACCCCCGGCAGGCGTTCCGCTATTTCCCGGGAGAGATCGACCCCGCGTGGTCCCATCCGACCGATATCGACGTCGTCCTGCTTCAGTCCTGGACGCCCACCCTGCACCGCATCGAGGAAATCGACGCCCAGCGGCACGTGGTCCGCTTTCACAGCACGCACGGCCGCACGGTGGACTTCTGGGAAAGGAACTTCCGCTACTACCTGAGCAACGTGTTCGAGGCGCTTGACGAGCCGGGCGAATGGTACTTGAACCGTCACACGGGCACGCTGTTCTACTACCCCATGCCCGGCGAGGATCCGAACGAGTCGATGTTCGTCGCGCCGGTGCTGAAATCGGAGATGATCGAACTGTCGGGCGATTTGCCGGCGGGCCGGTTCGTCCAGCACGTCCACTTCCGCGACCTGGACTTCCGCCACGTCGACGCCGACCTGGACCGCTACAACGGCATGTACCGCCAGGGCCACATGTTCCTGACGGCGGCGGTCGTCGCTCGGGGGCTCCGCGCAGCGTCCTTCGTGGGCTGCACCTTCGCGCAGCTCGGCGAGTACGCGCTCGAACTGGCCGACGGCTGCCGCGACGTGCGCATCGAACGGTGCCACATTTGGGATATCGGGGCGGGCGCCATGCAGTTGGGCGTCACCGACCTGAAAACTCTGTTGACTCCGCGATCGGCAGCCAACGCGGGAACCGATCCGGCCGACGCGCCGCAGCCCGACGGCCAGGGCGCGGCGGTCCAGGAAGTGCTCGACCTGGTGATCGACAACAACTGCATCCACCGGCTGGGCACCATTTGGCACGGCTGCTACGGCATCGTCAACCGGTTTGCCAGCCGCACTCGCATCACGCACAACGAGATTTTCGACACCCACTGGGACGCTATCGGCCTGGACGCCCGCTGGAATTGGCAAGGCGAGAAGTACTCGCACGGCAACGTGGTGGCGTACAACCACCTGCACCATCTGGGCCTTCGTTACCACACCGACGCTGCCGGGGTCTACCAGTTCGGGCCCCTTGATACGCACATCCACCACAACCGAGTCCACGACAATGTGGCGTACCCGAACATCTGTGGCTTCGCGGGCATATATCTCGACCAGCAGTCGCGCGGCGCCGTCGTGGAGAATAATCTGGTGTACGACGTCGAGTGGTATGCCTACTTCCAGCACAAGGGGGTGGACAACGTCTTCCGGAACAACATCGGCGCGTTCGCCCGCGACGGCCTGATCCGCCGCGGCTCGTTGAGCGACACTTGGCGGGCGAACCATATGGAGGCGTATCGGAACCTTTATGTGACCGACGACGACATCGCCCTGCGGCACGACTGGGTGCCCGGCGACCGGCCGCCCGTGCTCCGCGGGAACATGTACCACACGCTGGCGTCCGACGCTGAGTTGACCTTCGCCGGCAAGAGTTTCGCTCAGTGGCAGGCAGAAGGGCAGGACGAGAGTTCGGTCGTCGGCGATCCCGGCTTTCGCGATCCGGCCGGCCGCGACTTCTCCCTGAGCCCCGACGCACCGGCCGTGGCCGCCGTCGGCTTCCAACCGTTCGACCCACAGATTCGTACTGCCGGGCTTTATGGCCCCGATGCGTGGCGGAACGTCGGCCGCCGATACGCGCGGCGGCAGCCCACGGCGGTGTGGAAGCCTGCGGAGCTCGTCCGGTTCGTGGCGTTCGAGATGGACTTCGAGGACATGCCCGTCGGCTACCAGCCCGACGTGTTCCGGCTGAGCACCTCTGGCGAGGGCACGTTCCAGGTGACCGACCAGGCAGCGTACCGCGGCACGAAGTCGTACAAGTGCATCGACCGCAAGGGGCTGGCCAGGAGCTTCCATCCGGTTATCCAGCTCACGCCGCGCGGCCTCGACCAGGGCCCCGTGACCCTCTCCTTCGCGGCCATGCTGCACGCCGAAACGCCGGCGCCCTTGAACGTCGAGTTCCGGGGCGCGGGCGGTACGAGTGAAACCGGTCCGTCGCTGCAGTTTCAGGCCGACGGCCGCATCCTGGCCGGCGGCCAGGAGCTGCTCCAGGCCCCGCCCGGAACCTGGACCCACGTGGAAATCGCCTTCCGCCTCGGCAAAGACGCACCGGCCACCTACACACTCAACCTGCGGCACGACGGTGCGGCCACACAACACGTCCTGCCGTTCCGTCACGACGCGTTTAACGAGGTCCGCTGGCTCGGCTTCTACGGCAGCGCCGACGTGGACGGCGTCTTCTACCTGGACGATATGAAATTGAGCCTGGAAGAGTAGGTCGTCCAAGGGGATTCGCCTGAGCTGCCAACTGGAAAACACGACCCATGAAGAAGTCCGGTCGATTGAGGGAATCGTTTAGGACAAGAAGCAGAAACAGGCGGAACGCAAGGCTCGGAAACGCGAAGATGCCGGTGGTGAGCCGCCGGACTTCGAAAAGGTGGAGCGGGAAGCTTGCGGCTCGGAGGCAATAGCAGGGACTTGCGCACGTCGTGTGAGCTTCGCTGACAACAAAAGAGTAAAGCCACCGTGAATCCCCCGTTGGGAGGACAAGATACCGGCCTTCGTCAAGCTCTGGAGAATCTTGATCAAATAGCCGGGCACCGCACACGCATCTTCCGCAATCTACCGAACTTTTTGAGGAGACTGGGGACGCTGCGCCAACCAAATCATGGCCCGCAACGCGTATTGCGAAGCATCTGAAAGCAGTTTCATGGAAAATACCCACTAATTCGCTGGACGTCAGGATACCTGGTCGATGCAAAGACGCCAAGTGTGCATGGAGGTCAAAGCGTTTTTTGGAAAACGAGGGGTGGCTGACATTATCGAACGCATCAAGACATGGCCGGCGACGACACGTTTGACATTGGCGTGGCCGATTCTCGGCCGAACAGCGGGCGAAGATGACCACCCCACTAAATCGGGAAGGAAAGAGAATCACCAGTCCGTAGCAGGGAACGACCAATCGACGACCTCGCTTGCCCAGCCGTTAGCTCTTCGCTATCGTATCGACAAGAGCGGTTTTCGGTCAGAATCGGTCGGATCGGTTGATGCAAGCTGAGCCCCCGTTCGATAACCATGGATCGACAGCCGTGCGGAACACCGAACAAAAAACACGCGGTATACTAGAAGGACACCTTTGCCGTTCCCCCGCCCGGAATCTGTT
>SKVE01000523.1 GCA_007129635.1 Planctomycetaceae bacterium | reverse complement strand
TAGCTAGTTTCCGCCAAATAAGATCAATAAGGCGATCTCTGCCCACGACATTTCTTGGGTCAACCTGAATTCCCATGCCTACCTCGTTTTATATGACGAAATTAACGCACGACAAATCTATCGTACGACAAATTCGTCGCACGTCAAGATCGTAGGTCCGATTTTTCGAGATGATTCGGTCTCCTTGGATGCCGGGCATGGGGACGGCAAGGAGGGATTTTGCCAGTCTTTCAGGATCTGAAGCGGTGCTAGCTGTGCTTGCTTCACTGTGAATTGGGTGGATCGGCCCCATTTTGCCGCTGACAGACAAATCCTTCAGCGGTACATTCCTGACCAATTCCGTATCGAAGCTGGCGGTCCCCTGCACCTCGCACGGGTGTCTGCCATCAAGAACCAACGACAGGGAGCCCTGGTGGAAACCTCGCTGCACCGTCAACTGAAGGAGTATTATGCTACGAGCCCGGCGCAGATCGAGGCGCGACTGGGCAGCTATCGCATCGACGTGTTGGAAGACGATCGCTTGATCGAGATCCAGCATGGTTCGCTGGCCGCGATCCGGGATAAGATCGCTGCGCTGCTGGCCGACGGCCACCGCGTGCTGGTCGTCAAGCCGATTGTGGCGCGCAAGAGTATCGTGCGGCTGGAAGGGCGGGGGGGACGAGTCCTGGGGCGTCGCGCCAGCCCAAAACAGGGCACGATCCTGGATCTGTTCCACGAACTGGTGTATTTCACCCGCGTCTTCCCGCACCGGAACCTGACGCTGGAAGTCCCGTTGGTCGAGATCGACGAGTTGCGGTACCCGGGGCATGGCCGCCGCCGTCGCCGCCGGAAGAACGATCATCTGGTCGAGGATCAGAAACTGCTGCGGATCGCCGAACTCCATCGGTTCCAGAAAGGCGCGGATCTGGTGCGATTGTTGCCCGGTGAATTGCCCAGCCCCTTCCATACGGCCGATCTGGCCCAATCGCTGGATATCCCCCGCTGGATCGCTCAACGGATCGCTTACTGCCTGCGCCAGATGCGTATCGCCAAGCAGGTCGGCAAGCAAGGGAATACCTGCTTGTACCAGCTTCGATCGGCCGCGCGAAAAGCCGCCTGAGATGCCACAGCACTCGGCGGTCCATCACCCTACCGCCCTTCGCTAGCCGGCCCTTTTCAAACCGACCAGTGGGTTTCCTCTCGCTGTGTCAGCGCGGGAGATCGAGGCAGACGGATGGAGAACGTGGTGCCGTGGCCATCGCAACTGACAAAGCGAACGGTTCCGCCCAAATACCGCTCGCCCAGCAGCTTGATACTGTGCGTGCCGATCCCGCGTCCGCTGCCCGACTTGGTGCTGAACGAACGTTGAAAGATCTGCATCTGCACCTCGCGGGACATGACCTGCGGATTGTGCACATGGAATTCCAGGTCCGAGTCCACCGAATCGCAGCGGACCGTAACGACCTGGCCAGCGCGGGCCGCCTCCAAGGCATTCTTGATCATGTTGCTCAACACCCGCCCCAGCAGTCGCGGGTCACTTACCAGGGTGACGCCCGGCGTGACGATCACATCGATCCGCCGCCCGACCGCGACCGGGTGTTTGGCCAACAGATGCTGTTGCCGAACCAGCAACTCGGCCGCGTCGACCTCCTCGAATTCAGGCTCCAGATCGCCCGTTTCGGCATAGGTCAGGTCCCGTTGAGCCCGAATCTCCTCGATCAATTGTTCGGCCAACTCGGTCAGTTCCGCCATCTCCTCACCTTCCGGTGAATCCTGCGGCAGGCTTTCTCGAATCAATTCGGCATAGCCCTGGATGCCGCCGGCCGTATTCATCACATCGTGAAAGAACATCCGAGCCAGAACGGCCAGTCGTTTCTGGTCGCTGATATCCTTCAGCACCCCGATCGTGTAGCGCTGACCATCCACATCGACTGCGGTGGCGCTGACCAGCAAGTCCAAGGCGCCGCCCACCGGTTCCTTCAACGTGATCCGGCACTCGCGAGACACCCGATCCTCGCTCCGCTGGCTCTGCAACACCGCCTCGACCGCCCCGCAAGTCACACACTCGTGGGCACTGCCGCACCCGTCCGGCCCAACTTCCGCATTGCGGCAACCAACCAACTCGCCCGGCCGTTTTCCCAACACATCAAGGATCTGGCAGTCCAACAACTCCAACAAACGCCGATTCGCGCCGATCACCTGCCGGTTCTGGTTCAGGATCAAAACCACCTCCGACATGGCGTCGATCATCGGCTGGAGCAATGGGACACCGATCCATGATGCCTGCTGCCGCTGTAATTCCGCAGGATCGCTGCGGCCCGCCGGAGCGAAGAACGTGGTGACATTTTCTTCGGTCGGATTCATCATGACGGCCCTACTTGCGAAAATACTCTTGGGAGTTCGACCTCATCGATCAAAGCGATCCATTTAGCGGTAACGTCAACTCGTGATTGCCCGGGATGAGTCCCCTGATCCTACCAGATCGACGGTCGGACGTCATCTGGTCCCACCGGCCGTTTACCGGTCCTTGAACATCTGGCGCCAGTGGCGATAATGGGCGGCTTGGTTCGGACCGGGGCAGTGCTGGTCGCTTGTCCGAAAACTTCCCTCTCATCGGATTCGAAATAACAGGAGCGAACGAACATGGCTCATGAAGTCACCCTGATCAACGGCGATGGCGTCGGACCGGAATTAGCCGAAGCGGCTCGCAAGTGCGTCGATGCCACGGGCGTTGCCATCCACTGGGATGTCCAGGAGGCCGGTATCGATGTGATGGAGCGGACCGGTACGCCGATCCCCGATTCAGTCATGGAAAGCGTCCGTCGGACCGGATGTGCGCTGAAGGCACCCATCACCACCCCGGTCGGCACCGGATTCCGCAGCATCAACGTGTACTTGCGCCAGGAACTGGGGCTGTTCGCCTGTATCCGACCCTGCAAGTACTACCCCGGAGTCCGCTCGTTCTTCAGTGAAGTGGGCGTCGATATCGTGATTGTTCGGGAGAACACCGAGGACTTGTACGCCGGGGTCGAATTCGAGGCAGGACGAGAAGAGACAAGCCAGTTGATCGATTTCGTCAACTCGTTGCCATCGGACCGCAAGATCAAGACCAGCGGAGCGGAAACGGGCGTATCGATCAAACCGATCAGCATCTCCGGGACAGAACGAATCGTCCAGTGCGCCTTCGATTACGCTCGCAACAACGGCCGCCGCAAGGTCACGGCAGTCCACAAAGCGAACATCATGAAGTACTCGGACGGGTTGTTTCTGGCGACGGCGACGAAAGTGGCCGAGCGGTATCCGGAGATCGAATTCGAAGAGCGCATCGTGGATAACATGTGCATGCAGTTGACGCAAAAGCCCGAATTGTACGATGTGTTGGTCATGGCCAACCTGTACGGCGATATCGTCAGCGATCTGGGCGCGGGATTGGTCGGCGGCTTGGGGGTCGCACCGGGCGCGAATATCGGTCCCGAGGGGGCCGTCTTCGAAGCGACGCACGGCAGCGCACCCAAGTACAAGGGCCAGAACAAGGTGAATCCCACCGCGCTGATCCTGTCCGGCATGCTGATGCTGAAGCATCTGGGCGAGACGGAGGCGGCCGATCGTCTGGAACGAGCGGTGGCGTCTGTGATCGCCGAGGGGAAGGACGTGACCTACGACATGAAACCGCATCGAGATGATCCGACCGCAGTGGGCACGCAAGAGATGGCCGACGCGATCTGTGCTCGGATGTAACACGACGTAAGGCAGACGTTGCCCCGCACGCCAACGGAGATCGACGATCGATTCGAGGAGCGTGAGCTTGGAAAATCCTTCCCCGTTTCGCGAATTGGTCAGCGGGCAGCGAACCGGCGTGGTTGCCGCCTTGATGCGCACCACGCTACGATTGCTGGCGATCCCCTATTGGTTGGTCACCTACTGCCGAAATCGGCTTTACGACCGAGGCCTGTTGACCAGCCACCGAGTGCCGGCGCTGGTGATCAGCGTCGGGAACCTGACGGTCGGCGGGACCGGAAAAACGCCGCTGGTCCTGTGGCTGATCCGGTGGTTCCGCCAACACGGTCGCACGGCGGCGGTGGTCAGCCGCGGCTACAAGGCTCGCGACGGCCAACCGAACGACGAGGCGATGGAAATGGCAGCCCGGATTCCGGGTCTGGTACACGTGCAGCATCGCGATCGAGTCGCTGCCGCTCACGAAGCGATCCGCCGTGAGGGTTGTGACCTCATCGTGCTGGACGACGGATTTCAACACCGCCGCATCCACCGCGATCTGGATGTGGTGCTGCTGGATGCGCTCGAACCGTTCGGCTGGGACCACGTCTTGCCTCGCGGTACCCTGCGCGAACCCGTGGCGGGATTGGCTCGAGCCGATGTGGTCGCTCTGTCTCGTGCCGATGCCATTTCGGCCGAACAGCGATCCGCGTTGCGAGACCGCGCGAGACGGTTGGCCCCAGCGGCGGATTGGATCGAAGTCGTCCACCAGCCGATCGGCTTGATCGCCGCCGATGGGCAACGACGATCGCTGGATTATCTGCAAGGCCGAACCGTGGCGGCATTCTGCGGGATCGGTAATCCTCAGGGATTCCTCCACACGCTGCATACCTTGGGTTGTCGGGTGATCGGGTTCCGAGCACTACCCGACCACTACGCCTATCCGGACGCCGAGGTCGCACGACTGGCGAGGTGGGTGGAAACCATGCCCGGCGTGGACACGATTCTGTGCACCTGCAAAGATTTGGTCAAGCTGGAAATCCAACGCGTGGGACCATGCGAGTTATGGGCGGTCGAGGTCGGGTTGGAAGTCTCCTACGGAAAAGAGAACCTCGACCGCCGGCTGCGGAGTTTACTAGCTAACGCCCGCGGAACCGAACCCGACTCGTCGAAATAAACGCGGGCCCATCCATCAGGCGCCGCCGATCAAAACTTCCACGGAATTCACCACACGCAGGCCACCCGCTACGGCTCGAACCGTTTCCTGAGCCAACTGTCGGTCGATTCTGGACTCGAAACGGAAAACGAACGATGCACGCGATCAAGAAGGAGACGGCCGGGCGACGGCTACTGGAGACTAAGCGGGAATTCGTTCGCTGGCGACAAGGGTGCCGTAGGCCCGGGAGGATTCCCACGGAACGGTAGATGCTGGCAGCCGAAGCGGCGGCAGACCAGGGCATCCATCTGTCGCCACGTGCAGCGAGACTTCAAGGCAGGCCGCCGCGTGCTGGTATGGGACTGGCCAGCCACGACATAGTTGACGATGTAGGCAACAAAAAACAGCGCACGATGCGTCACCACCCAATCCGGCGCGACGAATCCCAGGAGGAGCGTGGGTAGCCCCAGCAGCAGCATGTACGGCAGAAAATGGAAACCGATCGGGCCGAAACTGCACGGACAACAACCGGGCGGAAACAGCACCAACAACCAGCAGTGTGCCAGGAAGACCGACAGACGAATGCTAGGGCTGCCTGTCTGCTGCGAAGGCTTTGGCGAAGGAGGCGCAATCGTTCAAGCCTCGATCCCAGGACGCCATCGCACGGATCCGAACGGTGAGGTCCCGGTTGCAGCGGGTGGAATGCCAGGTAGACTGGAAGTGATGAACAGGTGGTCTTGCAAGGAGAAGGATGATGTTGCGGAAATCGGTGTTAGCGATCTGTTTCGCACTTTGCTCAAGCTGGTTGGTCCAGCTTCACGCGGAAGATTGGCCGATGTGGGGCGGCGATGCGGGGCGACAAGGTCGGCTGTCCACGGAATTGCCTGAAACGCTGCATCTGCACTGGGTCAGACAACTTCCCACGCCGCGGCCTGCGTGGCGGCCTCAAGGCGACGATGGCGACAAGCTCGAATTCGATCGTTCGTATTCGCCCATCGTGTGGGGTGACAAGCTGTTCGTGGCGTCGATGGTCTCGGATCGCTTGACGGCCTATGACCTGGACAGCGGCGACGAGCTGTGGCGTGATTACACGGATGGACCGCTGCGATTGGCACCAGCCGCCGCCGACGGCCGCGTTTACTGCGTTTCGGACGATGGGCATCTGTACTGCCTGGATGCGGAAACGGGCCAGTTGCAATGGCGTTTTCGCGCGGCGCCTGCCCCGCAACGGGTGCTGGGCAACGAACGAATCATCAGCATGTGGCCGGCCCGCGGTGGACCGGTGATCGCGGACGGCATCGTGTATTTCGGCGCCGGGATCTGGCCGATGCACGGAACGTTCCTGTACGCGTTGCAAGCCGACTCGGGCCAAGTGGTTTGGGCGAATACTGGCGATGGGGCCAATTGGGCAGCTCAACCGCACGGCGGTGCCTATGCGTTCGCTGCGTTGGCACCGCAGGGATACTTGGCGGCCAGCGAAGACCGGCTGGTCGTCTCGGGAGGGCGAACGCCACCGGTGCTGGTGGATCGGCACACGGGGGATCTGCTCCACATGAACATGCGAGCCAAGCCGCAGGGCGGGTACCAGGTCAGGACCGATGGCCAGTTCTATTTCAATCATGGTCAGAAGTATCGATTGAGCGACGGGGGGGCGGAAGGCAGCGGACATCTGGAGGATCCGGAACTGGTACGTCGAGTCGCCCAGTTGCAGGACCAATTGGACGGTCCGGTGTATTCGATCCTGGCGGCACACAACCGTTTGATCCTGACCACCGACGCGGGCGCCATGTATTGCTTCGGCGCAGCGATCGATGGCCCGCCAACCCGGCATGCAGAAACATCGGAAGAGGAAACGACGGAATCGCTGGAGCCGGAAGACCAGCGAGCGGCGGAACAAGCCGCGACGATCATCGCCGAGACGGGCGTGCGCGACGGTTACGCACTGTTTGTCGGTGTCGGGGACGGTCGATTGATGGAACAGCTTGCGAGCCAGACCGATCTGAAGCTGATCGGCATCGATACGCAGCCGTCGAAGATCCAGCAGTTGCGGCGTCGGTGGGACGATGCCGGACTGTACGGGACGCGAATCGCTCTGCTGCCCCACGAGCCCAAGCGTTTGTCGGCCCAGTACCCTCGTTATATCTCGTCTTTGATCGTGGTCCAGGATCCGGCCATGCTGGCAGCGGATTCCGATGGTGGTCGAGCGATCGACTGGCAGACCAGCCTGACAGAAATCTACGACATGCTGCGACCGTTCGGTGGCCAAGCGATCTTGAGCTTGGGCGAAGAAACGATGAAAGGCAGCGTCCTGCAGGACGCATTGGCACAGTTCTCACCGGCCGGCGGGCGCGTCATCCCGCACGCGGATCGTTTGGTGCTGGCTCGGGACGGCGCCATCCCCAACACTGACGATTGGACGCACCAGTACTCTGATTCTGCCAACACGGTTTTCTCCAACGATGATGCTGT
>SKVE01000543.1 GCA_007129635.1 Planctomycetaceae bacterium | reverse complement strand
AGTCTCGCCCTACCACGGGATGAGCAAGGGCAGCCTGTTCCAGTTCGGCCAACGCGAACCGCCTCAGGCCCTGGTACCGGGCTTCCAGGACTTTAACATCGTCATTCGTTTGGCTTATCTCAAATACGGCGAAGCACCGCCTCACCAATGGTTGGGCAACCTTTCAGCTCCCGAAAAATCGTTGCTGTTGCAAGCCCCATTGGCCGAAACGGCCGGCGGTCTCGGCCGGTGCGGCGCGGTGTTCCAGCAACGCAGCGATCCGGATTACCAGGAAATCCTGGCCTCGATCGCTGACGCGGCCTCGCGATGGGAACAGCATCGGCGTTTCGACATGCCCGGATTTCGCCCTAGTCCCTATTATCTTCGTCAGATGCAAACGTACGGCATCCTGCCCGACGACCTGCCCGACGATGCCGAAATCGATGTCTACGCAACGGACCAAGCCTATTGGCGCTCGCTCTGGCCTCCGCAAACGTCTGTTCCCAGGTCGTCGCCGTTAGGATCGGCCAGCCGATAACCGGCCCTTTCCGGCGACCTCCCCCCATTCAGGAGGCAACGTCCCGATGCTGCGCTTTGCACGGTTCTATACTCTTGCAGGATCAGCGACTGGTTGGCACTCGGCGCGAACGGGGTCGGGAGTTGTTTTCGTTGGAGTTCACGATTCATCGTGTTTTCGTCAGCCTCCAACCATTTCCAAGTGACGACGGTAACCACAACGATTTCAATACAGATCATGCATTAGGAACAGTTTCATGAGTGAATCGATGCCCTCTTCCGTCCAATTGATCTTAGGAGCCGCCGGGGGGATCGGATCGGCCCTTTCCCGCCAGTTAGCTGCGTCAGGTGCTACCCTGGCGTTGGCGGGCAGGCCTTCCGAGCGGTTGAACCAGTTGGCCGAAGAACTGCAGGCTGAAAAGTGGGATCTGGACATCGCAGATCCGACGCGAGTCGAGTTGGTGGTAGGCGAGGTGAAGGAGCGATTTGGGCGGATCGATGGTGCGGCGAACTGCATCGGATCGCTGCTGCTCAAGCCGGCTCATCTGACCAGTTTCGACGATTGGAATGCCGTGCTGGCCACCAATCTGACCTCGGCCTTTGCCCTGGTCCGTTCGGTCGCCAAGGCCATGCAGCAGCAAGGTGGTTCGATTGTGCTCGTTTCTTCTTCGGCGGCTCGCGTCGGGCTTCCCAACCACGAGGCCATCGCAGCAGCCAAAGCGGGCGTGATCGGTTTGGCGCTGTCCGCTGCCGCCACCTACGCCTCGAAGGGCATCCGGATCAATGCGGTCGCCCCGGGACTGGTGCGCACCCCCATGACGCGCCGCATCTGGGAAAACGCTCGGTCGGCCGAAGCGTCTCAGTCGATGCATGCTTTGGGGCGTTTGGGGGAACCGGAAGATGTCGCCTCGTTGATGGCTTGGCTATTAGACCCCAGCAATTCCTGGGTCACGGGTCAAGTCATCGGCATCGACGGCGGTTTGGCCTCCCTCCGAGGCCGAACGTGAGACTAGCATGTGCGTTCTGCAAGCGGCATGGTTTACCACGCGGACCGACCAGCGTACAATCACCGTTCGGCCCGGTATTTCTTCGTGGACCCGACCCCGTTGCGCTGGAGTTCACGCTTTAGCGTGTGGGAACGTGACGAAAACACGATGAATCGTGAACTCCAACGAAAACGACTCCCGGGTGCGTACAGGCTCTCTTTGACGCTGGACCAAACCATCCGATGGCAACTCCCAACGAAAGCAATCGACGAGACTTCTTGACGGGCCGCGCGGCGATTCGAGTCGTCGAGGGCTTAGCGGATCGCGGTGCGGAAAGCGTGCCCGAACCGCCGTTAATAGCGGCTCGACGTGAACCCTCATGCCTGCTGGAAATCAGTCGACGTGCGATGGCGACCGACTTCCAGGTGTATCTGCACGCTCGACAGCATCAGAAGGGCCCCGATGCGGCGATGAAGGCGTTGGATCTGGTCGAAACGCTGGAAGACCAGATGACGGTGTACCGCGAGCACAGCGAGGTCATGAACATCAATCGGCGAGCCGTGCGGCAGGCGGTGGTAATCGAAGCCGGTTTATTCGGGTTGCTGGAAGTGGCGTTAGATTTGTATCGCGATACGGCAGGTGCCTTCGACATCACGTCGGGGCCTTTGTCCAAAGTCTGGGGCTTCTACCGGCGTGAAGGCGCGGTTCCCGATCCCGAGGTGCTGCAACAGGCTCTTTCACGGGTCGGCAGCCGCTGGATCGAATTGGACCGTCAGCAACAGACCATTCGCTTCCTGCAACCCACTTTGGAAATCAATTTGAATTCGATCGGCAAAGGCTACGCGTTGGATCGGTGCGGGCAATCGCTTGCAGAAGCGGGTGTTCAAGACTTCCTGATCCACGGTGGTCAAAGCAGCGTGCTGGCCGGGGGATCGCAACCCGTGCATGCCGAATCCCAACCTGGTTGGATAGTCGCCCTGAAACATCCTTGGAAACCCAATCAGCGGCTGGGCCAACTGCGGCTGGTCGATCGAGCCGTGGGGACCTCCGGCACCCGAGCTCAATTTTTCTATCATCAGGGTCGTCGCTACGGACACGTGCTGGACCCGCGCACCGGCCAACCCACCGAGGGAGTTCTTTCCGCCACGGTGATTGCGCCCAGCGCCGCGTTGGCAGATGCCCTGTCCACGGCCTTCTTTGTCATGGGACCAGAGAAAGTCACCGAGTTTTGTGAACGTCACCCCGAAGTATCCGCCATCCTCGTGTGCCCCAGCCAGCGTCGCGGTGGCTTTGATATCCACACCATCGCCTTGGAGGACGACGTCTGGATACCGGCGACGGGCGCAACCTCAAGCACCTAACTGCCACACCGAAGTTGCAGCGTTCCCCGCCAGCGCTGCTACGAAGGATCATCATCAAGGAGAAATCTCATGGCAAACTACCGCATCTTCCCCGTGATGTCGTTGATTGCCGCTACGTTCCTGGTGACGCAAATGCCCTGCGCGGCCGCGGACAAGCTAACAGCAGGCTGGCGCCACACGATGATGATCGAAGACGACGGAACGGCTCTCGCTTGGGGAGATGGACGTTACGGGCAATTAGGCGGTGGCCGATGGGATGCCAGCCGAATCCCGATCCCCGTAGTGGGGCCTGACGGCACGGGCCGTCTGACCGGATTAGTCGCGGTCAGTGCCGGGCAGCACCACACGTTGGCATTGGACGGAGTTGGTCGAGTCTGGGCATGGGGCAACAACACGTTCGGACAACTGGGCGATGGCCGATGGGGTCTGGATGCCCACAGCTCGATCCCCAGACAAGCGCTAGGTCCGGAAGGCCAAGGTGTCCTGGAAGACGTCGTCGCTGTTGCCGCCGGCTGGGATCATTCGGTGGCGCTGCTGGCCGACGGGACGGTGTGGGCCTGGGGCAGTCGATGCCAGGGTCAGTTGGGTGACGGACGACGCGATTCCAACAGTTGGAGCACCGTGCCCACCCCGGTCGTTGGTACGGCCGACGAACCCATGCTCGACGGAATCGTCGCCGTGGCCTGTGGTGCATTTCATACCCTGGCGCTGCGCGACGATGGTACCCTGTTGTCATGGGGCGGCAACGACGAAGGCCAGTTGGGACGTGGCGCGCTGGCGAGCCGGATGCATCGTTTGAGCTTGCAGGTAACCTGGACGCCGCCCCGTCAGGGAAGCTGGGCCATCGCGCTGGGCTACACCTACAGCGACCCCAGTCACCGCGATGTGGCCGATCGAGTGGCTCTGATTGATGAATTTGATGGAGACCCGCTGAAGGTTGTCGCAGAAGAAGCAGATGCAACCCCGCGAACGGCCGTAAGCAACCGGCAAGCCGATCACGTGATGATGCGAGCCAGAATCGGCTACCCGACCGAGGCTCGATTGGGTGTTCCGATTCTATTGGATCTGCAAGAGATTCTGGTCGGGCAGAACCTGCGTGATGACGATTACGCCGAGCAGATCCATCTGTTGCTGACCCATCGTCAAACGGGCGAAGTAGTGCGGATCGATCTCGGTGATGGGTTGGATCTAACCTTAGCGCGACCCGCGCCGGTCGTCGCACCCAATGGTAACGGCCGGTTGAACGACGTTCATCAGGTGGTGTGCGGCGAGTACCATTCGGTCGCGCTGCGCAAGGACGCTTCGGTGTGGGCCTGGGGATACAATGCGACCGGCCAATTGGGAAACGGCTCGCGAACCGCGACCGCGATCCCCGTGCAAATGGCCGCCGGGTCCAGCGGGCAAGGGGTTGTCGAAGACATCGTCGCCATAGCTGCGGGCTACGAGTCCACCTATGTGTTAGATCGAACCGGGACCGCTTGGGCCTGCGGTTGGAACGTTTATGGCCAATTGGGCGCGGACGAATCAGCGCATAGCGCCGGCGGATATCCGTCGCTACGACAAGTTCATCAGGACAGCGACAACGGTGCCGTCGTCCAAGGCTTGGCAACGATCACCGCAGGTGCTTACCATGCGCTGGTACGACAGACCAACGGACGACTGCTTGCGTGGGGGCACAACGGGTTTGGACAATTGGGCGATGGAACGGTCCAGGACCGAGCGTCGGCCGTTGTGTCCGCTGCGTTGCAAGCCGACTTCCGCCCGCCGCCCCCTCGTTCTTCGCCAAACGCTGCCCCGCCGGCGCCCGACGTCCGACTGCTGCTGGTCGACATCGACCCCTCGTCGACCGTTCGGAACGTGCGCCAGCACGGGGCCACCGGAGATGGAGTCCATCTGGACCAAACGGCGATTCAACGAACCATCGATGCCGTCCATCAAGCAGGCGGGGGTACCGTGCTGCTGCCCGCAGGAACCTATCGATCCGGCACGTTGTTTCTCCGCAGCCACGTTCGCCTGCATCTGGAATCGGGGGCGACCATCCTGGGCAGCACCAATCGTCAACACTATCAGACCGATCGAGCGCGTCCCGGGGTGATCGTCGCCCAGGATGCTGAGAACATCGCCATCACCGGAGCGGGCGTCATCGACGGGCAGGGCCATTTCTGCCCAAATCGAGGCTGGCGACATCGCATCTTCAGCTTCTACGATTGCGATGGCGTCACCATCGAAGGCATTACCACCAAAAACGCGGGGTCTTGGACCCAGCACTACGTGAACTGCCGCAACCTGGTCATTCGCGGAGTGACGGTCAACAGCGTTCGGCCGCGACGAAACAACGATGGAATCGATCTGTCCGGGTGTCAGGACGTGCTGATCGAAGGTTGTATCGTCGCCTCGGAAGATGATGCCATCGTCATCAAGAGCCAATCCGCTGATCTGGTGAACCGAAACATCCGCGTCATCAACAACACGGTTTACACCTTGTGCAATGGGTTCAAACTGGGGACGGAGACACGCGGGGACTTTGAGGATATCGTCTGCGAGGATCTTCGAGCTTTCGGCGGATCGACGCTCGCCGTCTGGTCGGTCGATGGATCGCGAGTGCGTCGAGTTCGCATCTCGAATGTCCGGGCGGCCGACTCGCGTTTCCCCTTGGGGATCCGTCTGGGCGCCCGTCTTCGAGAATCCTATTTTTCCGAAGGAGAAGAACGGGTTCCGGGAATCTTGGAAGACGTGGTGATACGCGACATCCAGATCGTCATGCGCGAGCGATCTTTTCGTGATGTGTTATTGGATCATGGCATCGAAAACGCGCCGGTGGCACACCAGCTCTGGATACGCCCTGCAGAGACCAGCTTCATCTCAGGACTGCCCGGCCATCCGGTACGCAATGTACTGCTGGAAGACGTTCGCATCTCGTACCCGGGCGGTGGCACCGCGGACGAAGCGAACATCCAGGTTCCCCCGCGGCCGACCGCTTATCCCAACGCCGGCATGTTCGGCCGCCTGCCGGCTTGGGGTCTGTACTTACGCGACGCGGAAGCCATCACCACTGAACGCCTGCAACTTTCGTTGCAACAACCTGACGAAAGACCCTCCATTGTTACCGAGCCGAGTGCGAGCCTCGACGATCTACTTCCGTGACCAGACGACAGATCGGGACACGCTTTAGTACAAGGACTCGATATTCGATCCGTTTGGTAGGAACCGCAGGTGGTCGCGAGCTGCTTGGTATTCGGCGACCGCTTGTTGAACTTCGGGCGGCAGCGTTCGCGAATCGGCTGAGTCGCGGGCCGCTGCGTTCAGAAGCATGGATGGGGATCGAGCGGCAACGAACAACGATTCCAAGTGGTGGCGAAGCGGGAAACGATTACGCCGTTCCAGCTCCGCGCGGTGCGATGCCAGGGTCTGTACCAGATCGGTTTCGGCAGCGATCAGATGCTGAGCCGCTTGTCGAGCTTCCGCGTCGCCTTCCAGATGCAAGGCCACCACAAACCGTCGTTGGCCGCACGTGATCTGATCGTCCAACGATCGGACCAGGCCGCGATCGATGCCCGTTGCCGTGCACTCAAAGTACGCATCGCCGCCTCGCCATCCCGTCGGGACTTGCAGCACGACACGAAATCGCCGAGCGCCTTCGAGGGTCGAGCTGCGAGAGGGTCGAATCTTGTAGTAGACCCCCCGGCCCCGCTGGACGGTGCCGCTGGCCGTGACCGCCATCATCTGCGGGACCAGTTCGTACCTGGAGGAATCCATGGACTTTTGACCCACGTCGCCGGAAGCCGTGACCTTGCCGGGCCAATCCAACGGACTGGTCAACACCGCGCCCACATGATTGGACTTTTCGGCACGCTGTTCCCGAGTCACGTTGGTGGCTTGGTCACTGGCCAGCCTCGTCTTCGGCCAGTAATCGGCCACCGAAACGTCGGGCGACTGGACTTCCAGCCGGTAGAAGAACTGAAGCAAGTCGTCCTCGCTGCCCTGCGTGAGTAGTGCAGAGACCTCAAAACGCGCTTCGACCAAACGCAGATCGGGTCGAGACGCCTGGAATTCCGGCGAGGTCACATCGCGGCATGCTATCACCGGATGCATGTCGAAGTGTACCTTGGGCGACTGCCCCACAGCATCCGAGCAAGCGAAGCCTGCTAGCACAACAGGCACAATGCCAGAGAAACCAATCACGCGAAGGGTCAGGCCAGAGAACATCGGCGAGAATCTCCCGAAACAGATGGCACGGGCATCCCGCCGGTGCGCGTCACCCCTTCGCATCCCGCGAAAGATGAAGCGAAACTCACTAACGTGATCGTAGGCAACCGAGAAGAAGAGTCAAGGCTGGCAGTCGGCGCTCCCGTAGCCGAATTTGCCAAAATTCGGAGGGGCGGCATACCTGTAGCCGAATTTGCCAAAATTCGGAGGGGCGGCAGAGGTCGGTGCGTCGGTGGGAAGGTTGTTCGTTGTTTTCAGCGATCACTGGCAGGGGCCCGAATTTTGGCAAATTCGGCTACAGGGT
>SKVE01000400.1 GCA_007129635.1 Planctomycetaceae bacterium | reverse complement strand
CGCTCCGTTGAGCGTGATGATGCAGGGATACAGACGATACGGATCGTACTCGGGTGGCAATTGCACCAGGTACTCGAAGTCACCCTCGCCCGTCAAACCGGGGACTGACAAGGTGAAGAGTCCTGGCACCTCCGATTCCGTCGCCTCGGTCTCGACGGCGGGTTTCATGTGAGCCAGCAGGCGAGCCACATTGGCGGGCGTGCTGCCTTCCAGCGAAAGCATTTCGGCCAGGATCGTGCTGCGCTGGTGGACCTGCGGTGCGTTTAGATACTGCCGGATCAATGCGCGGACCTGATATAAGGAACTGGCCACCGCCAGGTTGTCCGTCCCGGCACCACTGCCCATCAGCCAACCGCTGATCGCCAAAGATACTTTCTGCTCGGCGGTCAACTCGTCGGCAGCAGCCAGACGCAGGTAATCCGCCATGCGATCGAAGGTGTTCAGGCCCAATTCGCGAAAGATCTCTTGGACGGCCGGTTCCACTTCCGTTCGTCTGTCCGCATCGGCGATCTCCGCCAGATGTTGCTGCAAAGACTCGGCCGCCTGCTGGGCGAGTTGCCTGGTCGCCTTGTACTCGTCCAGCATGTCACGGACCTGCAGCAGGATTTCCCCAGCGACTCCCTCGTCAGGGAACTGGTCCAGCATATTGTACGCCAGCTCGTGCTGTCCGGCCGAGCGGCGCAATTCGATCTCGCGGATCAAGCGTCGAGCGCTCATTTGCTGGAACGAAACGACTTGCTTTTGCAAATCGGCCAGGTCGGGGAAATCCTGGATGACTTGTTCCAGTTCCGCCTTCGCGTCCTCGTAGCGTTCGGCTTGGATATACAGCCGCACGATCCGTAAACGCTCGTCGGCGTCCTGCGAATCGATCTGCCGCATCAAAACACTGGACAAGATGTCCCTTGGAATCGAGCTGGTGGCGATCCGCATATCCCAGACGTACGATTGCTTCGCCTGCAGCCCTTCCACTCGGGTATAGGTCGGCGTGATCTCCGTGATCCCCTGGACCACGTGAATGGGGCCGTCTGCCGTGTTCATGGAAAGAATCCGCCGACCGAACTCGTCCCACGCCGTTGTCCGCAGGATGGGGCCGACCGCAGCGACTCGACGAGCACTGACCGCCGTACGCTGGTCGATACGAATCCGCTCGACGGGCGTATGCTGAGCCACAGCGGATTGAACCTGCCACGAGGAAACAAAGATGCGACGCAGATCGTCATCGATCAACACGATTTGTCGAGTCGGCACCTGCCCAGCGGCTCCGGAAGGTTGCAAAGGATCAGCGCCCAGAGACCCGATCTTGCCGACACGGCCCTCGTATTGCATCCCATTTTTTAGGGTGACGACTTCGGCACCCAGCGGCGAAACGAACGCTACCATGCATGCAGCTAGCCCGACCGAAGTCAGGTGCAGCAGCATCTCCAGGCAAGACCATCGTGGAACCATATCACTTCCCCCCATCCTTTTCCGGATTATACGTTCTACCGAGTCGATTCGTCAAATTTGAGCAGCGTACCCAGCGGACGGGGCAGGCTGTCTAGCGGATGGTGGAATAACCGCGATACCTGGGCCGTAAACCGGTGACGGGGTACCTTTCGGCCGATGGCTGGTTCGGGTGCGGCATGGCGGGCGGTTGGATGGGCAACCCTCCCGGCGGCGCGACGATGCCGGGCGCAGCTAAGTCGATCATGGGGTAACCCGGATAGTTCGGCATGGCGAATAACTGACTCGACTCGACTCGCAATTGATTGATCGAGTACGTGTCGATCTCCAGATGGAAGGGTCGATTGGGCGGAGGCATGCGGATCTCGATGCGATGCGGCAACGAGACGCCGATTTCCGGGTAGTAGCGGTGGTTGGACGTCAGCGAAGAAGCCACCAATTGGCCTCGAACATCATACAAGTGTTGTTCCAGAACCCAGCCGTAGTTCGCGTGGACGATGGTGATCCGACCTGTTTCGCCTGCGAATGTCGGAATCCGCGATCGGATCTCCAGTTGGTCCGAACCGCGCGGCCAAGGCCCTTCATGAACGTGTGCCGCATCCAGGATCGGCAGCCCGAATGCATCGACCAGCCAATCGGGTCGGATCGGCAACATGTCGAAACGGCTGGAATCATGCTGGTCATGACGTGCGTAATAGATCCCGCGGGGTACGTTGGTGGCAATTTCCGGGGCATCGATCAAGGCCCAAAATAGCTCGTGGTTGCTGCCCAGATCCAGTACCTCGCCCAATCCCACAAATTGTGCCCGCAGCCGAAAATTCCGAGGTCGCTCCAGCGCGATGCTGGCTCGCATCGACGGCACCCCTTGGATGGCCAGTCGGGCATTATCGGCTTGAAGCTGCTGGATACGGCCGCTGTTCGCGTTGATGACGCCCAGGACCTCGTCAATCGTAGGAGGCCCCACGAAGGCTGCGGGGGGCGTAACTCCGGGGGTCTGCCGGATCGGACAACTTGCGCCGCTGGACGAAATCAGCACGAGAGCGATCAACCAGGTTGACGACCTGAAAAACCTCAACGCAACATCCTTGTCAAATCATCTAAACCGCGTCGGACAACAGCAGTCGAGCCAGTTCATCCTGAATCTCGCGAGCCCGTGCTGCATCCGGTGACACCACCGGTACGTGGTATTCCGTGTCGTTCCGAGGGCAGAAGACCACCATTCTCTCATGCCCCTGTTCGTCGAACTCCGAATCCTCCAGACGCAGCACGCGACGACGGATCATCAGCAGCGTCAGGATGTATCGGACGTCTTGCTTTCCTGCTTGCGCCTCGAGTTGTTGGAAATAGTCCAGCATCACGTCGTTTGGCGCCCAATTGGCTCGCCGCGCGGTCGGTTCGGGCATCTGAGATCGCCACCACCCGATCGCCTCGTCCGGCGGGCCCTCCCAGGCCGCTTCGCTGTAGTCATAGCGGACAATTTCGGAGCCTTTGGCGATCAGCACCGAATAGAATGCCTCGCCCGGCGCGAATTCCTGGTCCGACTTGGCGCAGCGACGACTGCAACGTTGAATGTCGAAATCCACCATCCGGCAAGAACGCTTTCCAGCAAGAGAAGAGCCGTGGGAAAACCGGCGGGATGTTACGCGAAACCCGTGAAAGACTCAAGACGATTCGCGAACCGCCCGTTTCGGGGTTGTCCGGCAGGCTGCTGTGCGGTAACAACAGGAAACATGAGGTTCCATCATTCAGCTAATCCTAAGAATCCAGGTCACCGGCAACAGCGATTTCCTCGAATCTCAGGCGAAAATACCCCGCATATTTGGAGACACGTTTCCCATGAAAGTATTCCTAGCGGCCCCGCGAGGCTTTTGTGCTGGCGTCAATATGGCAGTAGAAAGCTTGGATCTGACGCTGCGAACGTTCGGTCCGCCGGTCTACGTGTATCACGAGATCGTTCACAACCGGTTGGTGGTCGATTCGTTTCGAGCGCGGGGCGCTGTGTTCGTCGATGACTTGCAGCAGGTTCCCGAGGGCGCTCACCTGCTGTTTTCAGCCCACGGCATCTCGCCCGAAATCCGCCAGCAGGCTCGACAGCGCCGCTTGCACGCGATCGATGCGACCTGCCCCCTGGTCACCAAAGTACACCTGGAAGCCGTGCGATTCGCTCGCGAGGGATACATGATTGCCCTGATCGGACACGATGGACACGATGAAGTGCTAGGAACGATGGGCGAGGCTCCGGAGTCCATGATCCTGGTCCAAACGGTCGATGATGTGGACCGACTGGATCTCCCCCCAAATACTCGTCTTGCCTATCTGACGCAAACAACGTTATCGGTCGACGATGCGAATCGTATCATCGACCGGCTGCGGGCCAAGTTTCCCCAGTTGGTGGGGCCCGCAAAGGAGGATATCTGCTACGCGACTCAGAATCGTCAACAGGCGGTTCGGGAGATCTGTCCCGAAGTCGATCTGGTGCTGGTGCTGGGCAGCCAGAACAGTTCGAACAGCCAGCGGTTGAGCGAGATTGCGCAGGAGAACGGCGTCGCAGGTCATCTGATCGACGGCGTCGCCGACATCGACCCGACTTGGTTCTGCGGAGTGGATACGGTGCTGGTGACCGCTGGGGCCAGTGCCCCGGAATCGGTGGTCGATCAGTGCCTGGAATACTTGCGTGAACGTTACGATGCCGAGATTTCGGTGCGTACGATCCGGACCGAACAGGTCCATTTTCCGTTGCCCAAAGCGCTTCGCGAGCATCAGATCTCTCTGGTCAGTTCTCCGGCAGGCGGTTAAGATCAAGGGGAGAAGCGTGAAGGATGTCCGATTTTCGAGGCCAATATGCCACCCATGGAAAGCGAGCCGTTGGTTTTGCTGAATGCTGCGGAACCGCCACCGCGGCGACTGCCGGCTTGGCTGCTGTCGGGTGTAGTGCATGCGCTGCTGCTGTTCTTCTTGGCCATCGTCATCCGAGAAACGACGCCAGGATCGGTTCCCGAGCCGGAACGATCGGCTGGGATCGTCCTGACACAAACGTCCCACCAGCAGACGCGTTTTTTTTCCGAAACCGATCAGCAGGCTTCGTCCGAGCGGTCCGACCTGTCGCCAACCGATTCGGTGCAAGACGCGGCGGCAACGGAAACGGCGTTACCGTCGGCGGACCAGTTGCCTGTCGATTTTGGACAGATGCTGCCCGATCGCGACTCGATCAGCGGCATCGGTACCGCAACGGACTGGGCCGACATGTTGCCCAGCGCTGGGCAGTTGACCGGCGGGCCGGCGCCGAGTCGTTCGATCGGCAAGGGCGACAGCACCTATCTGTTCGGCATCCAGGGCGAGGGCTCGTTGTTCGTCTACGTCTTCGACCGCTCGGACAGCATGAACGGCTACGAGGGACGACCGCTGGCAGCCGCCAAAGCCGAATTGATCAACAGCATCCACATGCTCAGCTTGACGCAACAATTTCAAGTCATCTTCTATAATCATGATGTCACGATCTTCCATCCGAATCCGGGGCTTTCCCCGCGGCTGATGTTCGCCGACGAGAGCACCAAGGACCTGGCAGAACGGTTCATCCGCAGCTTGCCCGCGACCGGCGGCACGCAACATATCCCGGCTTTGCGTCAGGCACTGCTTCTGGCACCCGACGTGATCTTTTTTCTGACCGACGCCGAAGATCCGCAACTGACCGCTCGACAGCTTGAGGATTTACGGCGGATCAACCGAGGCACCGTGATCCATGCGATCGAGTTCGGCACGGGGCCGTTCATCGGCGGCGACAATTTTCTGATGCGGCTGGCCCGACAGAACAGCGGCCGCCACACGTACATCGACGTCACGCGATTGCCGGCGAGGCCCCATTGATGCAGCTCGTTTTTCACTTGGTTTGGTGGGTTCCGACCACCGCCTGGGTTTTGATGACTTCGATGGCGGTCGCCGAGGATCAGGTGACGTACGCCACGGGTCCCGACGGTGGCGGTCGGACGACGGTCCGGGGCACGATCCTGGACCATACCGGGCAAAAGCTCACGCTACGGTCGTCGATGGGTTCTCCGCAGGAAATCCCGGCGTCCCGAGTCTTGGAGGTATCGACCGAGTGGAGCCCGACCAAAGTGAATGCCGATCGATCGTTCGGCGATCATCAGTACGACCAAGCGTTACGGCTGTATGGCCAGGCGTTGGGCGACGAGTCGCGTGTTTGGGCGCAGCGTGAGATCCTGGCTCAGATGATCTGTTGTTTGAGGCAATTGGAACGCATCGAGCAGGCGACCGATTTCTTTTTGCGATTGGTGCAGAGTGATCCCGAGACGATTTGGTTCGGGCGGATTCCGCTGAGCTGGCAGACGGTGCAACCGCCACCGGCTTTAGAGAAGCGGGCCGAGCAATGGATGCAGAACGCCGATTCACCGGCGGCTCGGCTGATCGGCGCCAGTTGGCTGCTGGGCACACGCCATCGAGCCGCGGCGATCGAGGCCCTGCAGCGTTTGGCGTCGCAGGGCCAGGTTCGGATCGCGTCTTTGGCAACCGCGCAACTCTGGCGAACGCAAGCGGCGACGGTCGACGAGGCGGGATTGGAACGTTGGGCTGATCTGCTGCAGAAGATGCCTCGCGAAGTGCGCCCCGGCGCCCTGTACGTCTACGCTCAAGCGCTGGCCGCTCGAGGACACAGCGAACGAGCCGCTTTGGCCTGGCTGCGGATCGGACTGCTGTACGCCGATCACGATCGCAGCCTGGCCGCTCTGGGACTGCTGAGCGCCGGTCGTGAATTGGAACGGATGGGGGACCACCGGCAAGCTGCCTCGCTGTACCGTGAGATCCTCCGAGATTACGCGGAAACCACCACAGCCGCCCAAGCGACCGCTCGTCTCGAATCTCTCGGTGGCGATTGAAGACCAAGGAGGAATCATCGTGTCAGAATCACGTCTCGTGTCGCGGTCACGCTGGATGATCGTAACGCTCACCGCCTGCTGGACGCCCTCCGCTGCCTTCGCACAAGCGGAGGTCGCTCCGGGCGGAATGGGCACCGTCGCGACGCCGGGTGCTTCGCAAGGCTTCTTCAGCATCGTGTTCTCCGGCGGCCTGGTCGGCGTTGCGATCATCATGTTGCTGCTGGCGCTTTCGTTGACCGCTGCCTACCTGGTCTTCGAGCACCTGATGACGATCCGGCGCAACGAGTTGATGCCCGACGGGCTGAGCGAGCAGGTGCGCGAGCTGCTGATAGCGGGGCGATTGGGCGAAGCCGACCAGACCTGCCGCCAGCAGCCCAGCTTCCTGGCCTTTGTCCTGTTAAATGGATTATCCGAGGCGGAGGGTGGCTGGAGCGCCGTGGAAAAGGCGATGGAGGACGCGGCGGCGGAACAGTCAGCGCGGCTGTTCCGCAAGATCGAGTACCTGTCGGTCATCGGCAATCTGGCTCCGATGGTAGGCCTGTTGGGAACGGTGACCGGGATGATCTTCGCCTTTCAGCAGGTGGCCAGCACGCAAGGGGCCGCCGGTGCCGCCGATCTGGCAGAAGGCATCTACCAGGCGTTGGTCACCACCGTCGGCGGTCTGATCGTCGCCATCCCGTCGCTGGGTGCCTTTGCCGTTTTTCGTAATCGGCTGGATCAACTGGTTGCCGAGGCCGCCTATTTGGCTCAACACGCCGTCGGCCCCCTGAAACGCCGACGCGTCACCGCCGCTCGAGCCCCGGCCGCCGTACCCCCACCGCCTCGAACCGGGGGCGGCTGATGCGAGTTCCCGATCACGCACGCAGCAGCGAGGCGAACGTGCAGATGACGCCGATGATCGACGTCGTCTTCCTGTTGGTCATCTTCTTCCTGGTGTCCAGCCACCTGGCGCGACAGGAAGTCCAGATGCCCCTGCCGCTGCCCACCGCGTCCAGCGGCGAACGACCCACCGAGACATCCACGCGGCGAGTGACCATCAATGTGCTGGGCGACGGTCGG
>SKVE01000903.1 GCA_007129635.1 Planctomycetaceae bacterium | reverse complement strand
GCCACCGTTGGGGTCGATCGGATCCAGACAATCGGGCGCTGCGTCCAGGATCATGTCCAACAGCGGCAGGATGTTCCCGTCGCTGTGCTTGACCGTCAGCAACCCCTGCTCCTTGAATCCCGCAAACACTCGCTTCAACCCGGGATACAACAATTCCCGAAAGGTCTTGGGGGACATCAACGGGCCATCGGAGGAAGCGTAATCATCGCCCGTAAAGACGAAATCGGCGCCTAACCGAGCACATTCCTTGGCATACTCGATGTTCAGATCGACCGACATCTGGACCAAACCCTGGATCAATTCTGGTTCGGCTGCCAGCGACAGCAGGATCTCTTGGAAGCCCATCAGATTGCGAGGAATCGAGAACACATCGTTCAGATGCACGTCGATCGCCAGTTTGCCCTTGTAGCGGTCGACCAAACGTTTCAGGCTTTCGAACCGATGAGGCGCCCGGGGGTCCGGCGGTTCGTAGCGGCGTAGATCACCCAGCGTCTGGATCGGTCCCTGGACGGCGATGACATGCTCTTCTTCTGTCTTCTCATAGACGATCCCATATTCACTGCGAAATCGGGTCTCCGAAATCGATTCGCGGCGGAAATCAGGTTGCGTCAGGATGGCGTCCAGTCCCATGCGCAGCGTGAACTCTTCCATCGTACAATCCGGCAAAATCGCTTCGCGCACATTCCGGTCCAGAATCCACTCGAAGTGCGGCACTCGATCCGGCTGTTCGTTCCGCAGCGCCGTCATGACACGTTCGTAGCAAGTCATCTGAGCCATCGAGCATCTCTCCCATCCATACGTGCGAATTCGAACACCCCGCTATCGGTCATCATTGTGGCGATTGCTCCGTTTGCGGTAAAGGGTACGACGCCCCTGGAACTCGAACTTTAAGCACGTCCGGGGCTCGTCTTCGTGATGCAAGGTACCGCTTGAATAAAGGGGCCGTGCAGGAAGACCAATTGTGCAGCGATGCGATCGACGGCCAAGCCGGTCAGGCGGGCGACCGCCATGCGATAAGTCTGGATCTGGGGTGCATAGCAAGTGGCCTTGTCGGTGAGCGTCTCCGGACGGTTCCCATCCCAGACGTCGGTCTTGTAATCCAGGATTTCCGCGGCGACCACTCGATCTTCCCGGTACAGAAGCACCAGCCGGTCGATGAATCCCTGGACCAATTGATCCTGCTCGTAGAAAGCAAAGCCGCGTTCGTTATGCACTTGGGCCACCAGACCCCCACCACTCCATGGGTCGGCCACGGCCGCCGGGAACTCGGCCGGCTGCTGGCTGGCATACCTGGTTCGGCTGAGCATCGCTTGGATACTCGGTGTGGCCAGCAGTTCCCGAAATCGCTGCAGCGATCGAGCCAGATTCAGACGCAGCGCGCCGGGTGACGAAAGGATCTCGCGCGCCACACGCTGCAAATGCCGATCATCGGGCATCGGGTCTTCGATCCATGCGATCTGTTCGAACCACTTGTGCATCAAGCGGCCCTGCAATCGAGCCGGGGAATCGGAACGCATGGTCATCAGGTCTTCGATGCGAATCGGGAAATCGCCTGCCAGACCCGAGGGACGAATCCGCTCCCATCCGCGACGCGCCGGGCCATCGGAGTCGGCCAAACGTATTCTCACGGGCTGGACATCGGTCCCTGCGGTTTGCTCGCACGGTTTCCGCGTCGCTGGATCGGTCGATGGAAATCGGGCATGCCAGTCGGGATCGCCCAGACAGTATAGCACCGAATCCTGCGCTGCCGATCCATCCTCGCCAAGCGAGATCCGCAACAGTCCGGCAAACGTACGAGGCAGGGTCTTTTCGTTCGAGCTTGCTGGAGGAACGATCATGTGCAACGCATGAGCGGCTCGAGTCAGCGCTACGTACAACACGCAGAGGGACTCGTTGACCTCCCGCTCTTTGGCTTCGGCAAACATCTGCTGGATATCATGCGGCATCAACTCTTGCGTCCTTTGATTCGCATAGCGGCAGACGCGGCGGATCGGCCCGATGACGTCCGGACGATCCATGACGAACGATTCCGGTTGGCCAATCAGATCGGCATCCAATTCGGGCAGCACCACGATATCGAACTCGATTCCCTTGGCTTGGTGGATCGTCATCACGCGTACATCGGCGGGCATGGGGTCGGCGACTCGAGTCGAATGGACGAAGTCGATGAAATCGGCGGCTCGCAACGTCGCCACGCTGTCGTAAGCACCAGCCATTTGCACCAATTGTTGCAGCCGGTTCCATTCACGCGGATTGCAGTCAGCGGACAATCTACCGGCCCAATCCTGGATGGTGGGACCATAGCCTTCGACAACCAGGCGATGCCGGATCCGCGCGGCGGCATCGGCTGCTTGTTCGCGGTTGTCAAAATCCGTGATCCCCAACACCTGACCTAGCGGCGAATGGGCCAAATGAAAACAAGCTACGGTATCGGTAGGGTGATCTGCCATCCGCAGTGCGGATAGCACGTTCAACACGGCGGCCGAGTCGGTCAGCGGATTGCCCCCTTCTTCGCTGGCCAGCACCTGATGGCGACGCAGCAGAAAGATCAATTGGCCCACTGTCTCGTTCTTGCGTACCAGGACACCGATGCTGCGGCCCGGCGCTTGTTTCGTCAGTGCGGCGATCTGGCGTGCCGCAAAATCCAAGGTCACGGCGCGTTGCACGTGGTTGTCGCCTGCCAGCGGAGCTGCCTGCAATTGGGCGTATCCCGGCCGGTCCGAACACGCCGTTTCGTGGGTTTCGAAATTCTGGCACCATCGACGCACGGCCCCTTCGGCTTGGCGCAGGTTCGGATGGTCCATGATCCGCGAGAACACTCGATTGACCGTCTCGATCACGGCGGACGACGACCGGTAGCTGACATTCATCGACTGGGACTGCAGCCCGTTCAACTGTCGGTCGATGGCATCGAAGATTTCCGCCACTCCGCCTCGCCATCCGTAGATCGCCTGTTTCAGGTCGCCCACACAGAAAAACGACGCCTGCGGGGCGGTCGTCACACGCTGGGCCAGCGGCTTGAGCACCCGCCATTGTTCCGGCGAAGTATCCTGGAATTCGTCCAGCAGGACGTGGTCCAGATGCGAATCCATGCGAAAAATCAGGCGGTCCCAATCCAGTCTGTCCTGCAGTTCGGCCAGGCATCGAGTTATATCCTCGAAACGCAAAGCGCGGTGGCGCTGTTTCAGATCCACGTAGTGGAGATGAAACTGGGCCAGCAACCGATGACTGGCCTCGGTTTGCAGGGCGACGCGGCCGACAAGCTGGGCGCGCCCGTGATCGATCAGCCGCCGATAAAGAGCCATGATCGCCTCGGGAATCGGCATCGCAAAGAACTCCGGCTGGCCCTGGACGATCTTCTTGGCCAGACCGGTCGAGAGGAAGCCGTCCCAATCCCCGCGCAGGGCACGGTTGCCATCGGCGTCGCGCGCGGTCTGCATCCGTTTTGTGGGCAACGGAACATCGCCTAGTGCCTGTATCGTCTGGGCCAGTGCGGCAGCATCCAGCGACTTGAAACGAGGCACCTGCTGCCAAGCCGCCGGCCAGGTGCTCAGATACAACGGATACAGCCCATCGACCGTGTCGCGGACCAATTGACGGATCCCCCGAGTCGCCTCGCCCTTGGTCAACAGATGAAACAACGTCCGTAGATCGGCCGTGTCCCCGCCACCCAACACCCGATGGATGGCGTCGCGCCGCAAGCGGGAATCGACCAAAGGGTCGACGATCTGCCAGCCGGGAGGAAGCCCTAATTCCAGGCTGAAGCTGCGAGCCACCTGTGCGAAGAAACTGTCCATCGTGCCGATTCGTAACCGGTGCAGACGTTGCAGCACCGATTGCAGCACCGCCAGGCAATCGTCACGGGTGAATTCTCCGCCTCCCGTCCCGCGACGCAACTGCTCGCGTTGGTTCGAGTCCACCGATGCCCCGGCCAGCCGCAAAATCACTCGATCCAGGATTTCGCCTGCCGCCTTTCGAGTGAACGTCGTCGCCAGAATCTGATCGCACCCCACCCCGTGGCGCAACAACTGCAGAAATCGGTTCGTTAACTGAAACGTCTTGCCCGTTCCGGCGGAAGCTCGGATCAGCAGATGCGGCAGGGGACTGGAAGCATCAGGTTGGTTCATCCGGTTTTTTTTCCTATAAATACATCAGTCAGTCAACCTACTTGCTTTTTTCAGGAACATAAAGAATCAACGCATGAGTGAACCTAATCGCGAGAAGAAGCGTGTTGCGGTCATCGGCGGCGGGATTTCCGGTCTAGCTACCGCTCACCGCATCCACGAACTCGATCCGAATATCGATATCCTGCTGTGTGAGTCATCCCCCAGATTGGGAGGCACTATTCAAACGGAACGTCGCGATGGCTTTTTGTTGGAATGGGGTGCAGACAACTTTATCACCCAGCTCCCTTGGGGTCTCAGTTTATGCCGACGGATTGGTTTTGAAGACCAGTTGATCCCCACCGATTCGGCTCATCGCCAAGCCTTTGTGGTTCGTCGCGGCCGGTTGCGGAAGATTCCCGAGGGTTTTGTGATCATGGCTCCCAGCCGGATCTGGCCGGTGGTCGTCACCCCGATTCTCAGCCCGCTAGGAAAACTGCGAATGGCTTGGGAGTACTTCGTACCAGCCTATGCCGAGCAGGAAGACGAGAGCCTGGCATCGTTTGTCATCCGACGATTCGGCCGCGAGACCTACGAACGGTTGGTCCAACCGCTGGTGGGTGGGATCTACACGGGCGACCCCGAGCGTTTGAGTGTTCAGATGACGATGCCGCGGTTCGTGGATATGGAGCATCAGTACGGTAGCCTGATCCGAGCCGTCTGGGCGCAAGCTGGCCGGAAGCGCCAGCAGCAGTCCAAAGGCAGCAGCGGCGCTCGTTACAGCATGTTCGTGGCCCCCAAGGGTGGCATGGATACGTTGATTGACGCCATCGCCGCACGACTGCCCGCCGGCAGTGTTCGGCTGCAGGCTCCCGTCACATCGCTGCAGTCGTCCCCAGAAGGTGGTTGGAAGATCCGGTTGGGTGGCGATCGGGAAGAATCTATCCATGTCGATGCCGTGGTGCTGGCGCTCAAGGCGATGGCGGCCAGCCAATTGTTGGCCTCGATCGAGCCGACGGCGGCCCAACTGCTGGCAGAGATACCTCACGCGAGCTGCTCGATCGTTTCGCTGGGCTACCGCCGCGATCAGATCTCGCATCGCCTGGACGGGTTCGGGTTCGTCGTCCCCTTGGTCGAAAACCGCAAGATCCTGTCGGGGAGCTTTTCCAGTGTCAAGTATCCGGGCCGAGCCCCCGAGGGGAAGGTGCTGGTTCGCGCTTTCGTCGGCGGCGCCTGTCAACCGGAACTGGCCGCTCTTCCCGACGATCAACTGCTCGCCGTGGCGCAAGAGGAATTCAGCCAACTGCTGGGAATTCAGGGCGAACCGCTGCTGGTCAATATCGCGCGACAAAACCACGCGATGCCTCAATACTATGTGGGCCACAAGCAACGAGTCCAGCAGATCGATGATTCGCTCAGCCGTCTGCCTGGGCTGTATTTCGCCGGAAACGCGTACGAAGGAGTCGGCATCCCGCAATGCATCCACAGCGGTGAACAGGCGGCAGAACGCATGATCCAGTCATTCCAGGAAATAGCGGCCCCTGCTCCGGCTGACGTTTCTAGCTAACGCTGGAGCGATCGTGTCGCGAGCATCTGCCGCCGCCACCGACCCCGCGTCGGTGAAGCGACGATTGATCGGCTAAACGTGTAGCCTGCCAGCCCCCCCTCCGCCGATACAAGGGACCAGCGGTGAAGGGGCTGGGAGTCGTCGTCGGGCGACGATCCACCCCCTGGAAACCGGCTTGCCCCAAAAACGACTCCCCCAAAAACGACTCCCGACCGCTTCCCGTTTCGAGTTGATATGACATCCGACCGGCAGTCCCCGGACGTACTGCCCCAGGTCCCGCCCCATGCTACCTGCTGCGAGCCTGCCTTAGGCTTTCAAAAGGTGCCACCCATCTATCTTTGTCGGTGGTGGCATCTTCGTCGCCCAAGCTGGTTCGCTGCTCTGTAGGTGGGTGGCACCTATCGGCCATAGGAATGTGGCCCGCGTGCGCCGAACGCGGGTCGGGTGGCAACCCTGCGATCTTTCTTCAAAGGCTTGACAGACAATGGCTCGAGTCGATAATTCAGGCACAGCTTCAGGCGGGATAGCCCGCTGCGCCGGTCGGCCTATTGCCGGGCAGCGGTGCCTGGGATAGGCCGTTCCGGATAATCACTGGTTCGGCGAGTAAGATGGCGCTCGCCGCCTACTGCGTGATGTTCGGGAGTTGACGCATGTCGCTGACCTTTGAGTGGGACGCCGATAAGGCGGCATCGAATAGCGCGAAGCACGGCGTCACGTTCGACGAGGCGCGGACTGTCTTCGGCGATCCCCTGGCGGTCATCTTTGACGATGAGGAGCATTCACTGGACGAACTTCGGGAGATCATCATCGGCCACTCGGTTCTACAACGACTGTTGTTGGTCTCGTTCACCGAACGCGGTGATGAAGTTGTTCGCATCATCAGCGCGAGGAAGGCAAACAAGAGAGAGCGAAAAGACTATGAAGAAAGCACCCGCTCGTAAATCGAAACGTGATACAAGCGACCAACTGCGTGACGAATACCGGTTTGACTACTCCAAAGCAAAGCCGAACCGGTTTGCGTCGCGAGTAGATCAGTCCTGCGTCGTGGTCGCCTTGGATCCCGACGTGTCCAGGGTGTTCACGACGCAGGAGGCAGTCAATAAAGCCTTGCGTGCATTGATTGAGGCCATGCCGCAAGCGGCCCGCGCATAGCCTTCACATTGAGGGTTGACGCCGCAGTTCGACCGTCCTCGCCGAACCAGGGGATGAACGCGAGCGGCGGTCTCGTGCTCGACAATGGCGGCCGCGTGGTCGTTGTGTTGCCGCAAGCCCAAGGCGAGCCGCCGTGGTCTCAACCCAGCCCTTTTCCCATAAGGCGTACCCCGTCTTACAGCGGTTGTCTTTCCAGCGTTTGGTGTGCGTGTTGGCAAGTTGCCGCACAAAAGCAGGCAAACCATTCGTCGCCTCGACAATCTCGATGCACGCCCAGTTATCGGTCACCGGAGCCCGTCAATTCTGGCAATCGCATCGAGCATCCTCCCGCCGCGACGAACGGTTGTCGTAACCGGGCACGCGCAAGTAATGCCGCCATTTCACAGGGTCCGATCTGCGTGGTGCGCACAAAATGGGGAACAGCTAGCAGAGGGCAAAACAAACGAGAACTATGAACTGTGTCTTGTTCCGTGCAGCAATGTTCACCGCTTCGAAGGAGCTTCGCGTAGTTTCCAACGGATGGTGCTTCGTAATCCGGCGTCTTCGAATTGCATATTCAACTGGAGTGATTCGATGGCTTGCATCAGTCCGAAGGGGCG
>SKVE01000826.1 GCA_007129635.1 Planctomycetaceae bacterium | reverse complement strand
TGTCGTACAACAACTGGTTGATGCGACCAAACATGTAGGGGGGCAGCCGATAGACTCGGGAAGCGAATTGAATTTCAAATGGTTTCTCGGAGCCCATGTCAGGCTGGACAGTCGGGGTCGCGGCGTGCTCCTGCTCGGATGCGATATGAACGTCAACGGAAGGCGTTAATTCGGTGGTAGATTGAGTCGACATGAAGGTTGTTTTTCGCGATTGCCCAATTAGTTCGGTGAATTCAATAACGTTTTCCTTAGGATAGCGGTTGTATGGGAAAAGGGAAACGGCGACTGGACGGCGGAGATGTGACACCTAGCCGTCATTAACCTCGAAGCTAGACTATACTGTCAGGGACAGGGAGAAGTCGCAATCCCACCAGCACGCCGTACTCTCAGCGGACTTTCGATCAACCGGTCTGAATAGAACCTGCCGAAATAGGGGATGACGCATGACGATCGCTAGTATGCTTGCCACGAACGCCCTCGCGTTGGTGCTGATGCAACCTGGCTCCCAGGCTGCGTTGGTGGTGGCTGGCGATGTCGAGTTGCGTCAGGAGGTCACGGAAGTTCGCGAATTCGTCGGAACCGTGATGCCGGTGAAGAGGACAGTGATTGGCAGCGCGGTGGATGGGCGGGTCGAGCAGTTTTTGGTGAACGACGGCGACTGGGTGCCGCAGGGCGAGCCGTTGGCCGAGTTGCTGAAAACAACGATCGGGCTGGAGGTGGCTGCCGCGAGAGCCGAGATGGAGCTGCGCCAGCACGAACTGACCGAGCTGGAGAACGGTTCACGTCCGGAAGAGATCGCCCAGGCCGAGGCGGCCAAAGGCCGAGCTGCCGCACTGGCCACGTATGCCGAGGCTCGGATGGAACGTATCCGGACACTGTACGAGCGCGGTGCCTCGACGTCCCAGGAAGAAATGGAAGAGGCCGTTTCGATGGCCACGGCGGCTCAGCAGACGCTGGCCGAAGCCGCGGCGACGTACCGGCTGGTCCTGGAAGGCCCGCGTCCGGAGCGGTTGCTGCAAGCTCGAGCTCAATGGGAATTGGCTCAGGCCAATTACGAGCGATTGCAGGACATGTATAACAAGTTCACGATCCGAGCGCCGTTCGATGGTTTTGTGATTGCAGAGAATACTGAGGTCGGCGAGTGGGTATCGCGCGGTGACCCCGTGGTCGAGATGATCGCCATCGACTCGGTCGAAATCCAAGTCGCGGTACCGGAGGCGTTTATCGATGTCCAGCGGCCCGGTCAGCCTGTGACCGTTCGACTGGAGGCGTTACCTGGCCAGTCGTTGACGGCGACGGTTACCCGAGTCATCCCGCAGGCTGATCTGAGATCGCGTACCTTTCCGTTGAAGATCCTGCTGGAAAACACGCCGCAGGCGGATACGTTTCCGCCACAATACCGCTTGAAGGCCGGCATGCTGGCTCGCGTGTCCCTGGCTGTCAGCCAACCGAGGTCCGCCTTGATGGTCTCCAAAGACGCGTTGGTTCTGGAAGAAGGTCGTTCGACGCTGGTATTTATCATCCGCAAAGACCCGAAATCGGGCGCATTGTCCGCCGTTGCTGTGCCGGTACGGCTGGGAATCGAACAGGGCGCGGAAATCGAGGTGATCGGCGACCTGCGCGACGGCGAACGCGTGGTGATCGTCGGCAACGAGCGATTGAGTCGACGGCCCCCGTTCACGCCGGTCAACGTCCAGCAACCCACGAAGAAGTGACTGTCTGATGCATCCCATCGAAGCGTTCATTCGAAATCCGATCAAAGTTGCCGTCGGCGTGCTGCTGGTCGCGCTGTTCGGTATCATCGCGCTGATGCGGATGCCGATGCAACTGACACCGGAAGTCCAGATCCCGACGATCACCGTCCAAACCCGGTGGCCGGGAGCCAGTCCGAAGGAAGTCGAGCAGGAGATCATCCGCGAGCAGGAAGAGTTCCTGCAGAGTGTCGAGGGATTGACGAAGATGACTTCCGAGAGCCAGGATTCCGTGGGGACGATCATCCTGGAGTTCAATGTCGGCACGAACATGGAAGAGGCATTGCTGAAGGTGAACAGCCGCCTGCAGCAGGTCAGCGATTACCCGATCGACGCCCGATTGCCGGTGATCAGCGCTTCCAGCGCTTCGGATCGCCCGATCGCCTGGTTCATCCTCAGCCCGCGGATGCCTAGCGAAGAAGAGTTGAGGCAGTTCCAGGTGGATCATCCCGAACTGGCTGACGATTTGGAACCTGTCTTGACGGCGCACAACGCCGGTTTGGCGGCGTTGCGGTTACGGCTTGCGGCCGAATCGAACGAGCGACTGCGAGCCTTGTTGCCCGAAGAGATCGATGTCACCAAGCTCCGCAAGTTCGCTGAAGACTACATCGAAGCGGCTTTCGAAAGGGTCGAAGGCGTTTCCAACTCGAATGTCTTCGGCGGACAAGATCCTGAAGTCCAGGTGATCGTCGATCCGCAGAAACTGGCCGCTCGAGGGCTGACCATCGCCGATGTCCGACGCCTGTTGAGCCAGCAGAACAAGGACACTTCCGGCGGCGATATCTGGGAATCGAAACGCCGTTACGTCGTGCGAACGCTGGGCCAGTTCCGTTCGCCCGAGCAGGTGGAAGAACAGATCCTGGCAATCCATGACGGTACGCCCGTGCGATTGGGCGATGTGGCTACCGTTCGCGAAAGCTTTAAGAAGCCGGACGGGTTTGTCCGCCGTTTCGGCGTTTCGTGCATCTCGATCAATGTCCAACGCGAGACGGGCGCGAATGTCTTGGATGTGATGAAGGGCCTGCAGGAAGTCCGCCAGCGTTTGGACGACGGGCTCTTGAAAGATCGCGGCTTGACGCTGACCCAAGTCTACGACGAAACCGAGTATATCTACTCGTCGGTCGGGCTGGTCAGTCAAAATATTTTGGTGGGTGGTCTGTTGACCGTGATCGTCCTGCTGTTGTTCCTGCGCAGTGCGCGTTCGACGCTGGTGATCGGATTGGCGATCCCGACCAGCATTGTGGGCACCTTCCTGATGCTGTACCTGATGGGCCGATCGTTGAATGTGATCAGTCTGGCCGGACTGGCTTTCGCCGTCGGGATGCTGGTGGACAATGCGGTGGTGGTCTTGGAGAATATTTTTCGGCACTATCAGCGAGGCGAATCGACGTTCACGGCAGCGCTGCGAGGAACCCAGGAGGTTTGGGGCGCCGTCGTCGCTTCGACGATCACCACCCTGGCCGTCTTCTTGCCCGTGCTGTTCATCGAGGAGGAAGCCGGGCAGTTGTTCCGCGATATCGCCCTGGCGATCAGCTCGGCCGTCGGATTTTCCCTGCTGGCTTCGGTGACCCTGATCCCCACCTCGGCAGCACGCCTGTTGCGAGACCATGGAAAAGAAGTCGAAGACCATGAACAAAGATTGCGGCGGCTACGCGGCCCGCAGTGGCTGGCCCCGTTGGATCGCTTGGGAAAAAGATTCGTAGACCACGTGGTCGGGGTGAATCGGGCGATCCAACGGAGCACGGCGCGCCGCGTGACGGCCGTGGCTCTGCTGATCGGCGTTTCCGTATTGGTTAGCTATCTGTTGTGGCCCAAGGTAGAATACCTGCCGACAGGCAACCGAAACCTGGTATTCGCGATCGTCCTGCCTCCTCCCGGGTACAACCTGGACAACCTGATGCGTCTGGGCCAGACGGTCGAAGAGGAATTGCGACCGTACTGGGACGTCGATCTGGACGATCCGGCACTCAGCGAACTGCCCTTCCCGCCCATCGAGGATTTCTTCTATGTGGCGCGAGGCCGACAGGTCTTCATCGGAATGCGCGCCGTCGATCCGTTGCGAGCGGGCGAGTTGGTGCCGCTGGCGTTTACCATGCGGCAAAAACTGCCCGGCGCGATCGTGGTGGCGGCGCAGAGCAGTCTGTTCGAACAGGGGCTGACTGCCAATCGAGCGATCGATATCGAGATCACGGGACCGGATCTGGAACAATTGGTGGCGATCGGCGGACGCGTGATGGGCCAGTTGATGAACCCCGAGAACTCGCCAGTACCCCGCGCCCAAGCCAGGCCCATTCCCAGTCTGGACTTGTCCAGCCCGGAAGTCCACGTGATCCCCAAACTGGTCCAAGCCAGCGACCTGGGGATCACGACCACCGACTTGGGTTATGCGGTCAGTGCGCTGACGGACGGTGCCTATGCCACCGACTATTTTATCGGGGCCGACAAGATCGATCTGGTCATCCGGGGCCGCGAGGACTATGTTGGGCACACGCAAGATCTACAAAGCATGCCGATCGCGACACCCGAGGGCGTGGTGCCGATCGCCGCGGTGGCCGATGTGGTCTTGGCCTCGGGGCCCGAACAGATCAATCATCGCGAACGCCAGCGAACGATCACCATCCAGGTATCTCCACCGGCCGAAATCGCCTTGGAAACCGCCTTGCAGAGTATCCGGGATCAGATCCTCGAACCGTTGCGACAGCAGGGCGAGATCGGCGGTGACGTGATGATCAATTTGAGCGGCACGGCAGATAAGCTGCAAGAAACTTGGTTGGCCCTGCGGTGGAACGTGGTGCTGGCGTTGCTGATCACGTACCTGTTGATGGCCGCACTCTTCGAATCCTGGCTGTATCCGCTGGTGATCATCTTGAGCGTGCCGCTGGGCGCTGTGGGCGGCGTACTAGGACTGCAGGCATTGAACCTATATCTGTGGGCTCAGCCCTATTTGATGCTGCAAGCCAAAGCGCCCCCGCCACAAGCCCTGGATGTGCTGACCATGCTGGGATTTGTGATCCTGATCGGAACCGTGGTGAACAATGCCATCCTGATCGTGCATCAGTCGCTGAATCATATCCGAAACGAGGGTCTTTCGTCGGAACAAGCGATTCTGGAAAGCGTTCGCACTCGCATTCGTCCGATCTTCATGACGACCACCACCACGGTCTTCGGCTTGCTGCCACTGGTGCTGTTTCCCGGTGCGGGCAGCGAATTGTATCGTGGTTTGGGGAGCGTCGTACTGGGCGGGTTGCTGGTTTCCACCGTGTTTACCCTGGTGCTGGTGCCGACTCTGTTCAGTCTGTTCATGGACCTGTTCGGCCGGACCGAGGCTGACTTGCCAGATCCGTGGGCAGACGCCCAAGTCCGAGAGGATTTGGAACCCAAGCATCCAGCCCCCGAAGCGGAACCGGTCGGTGTCGCATGATCTGCCGAACCATCTTGTTGCCCCCGTTTCCTAGTCGTGTCCGGCCGAATAGAATCACCGTTAATGTTGCTAAAGTTTTGCCTGTCGAGTTTCATTGCCATTGAACCCACCAATCTCGCTTCCTCGCGACCGCGGTAGCGTCCAGCGCGCGGTGCTGATCAGTACCACCTGCGGACTGTTGTCCGCCATCGGTTATTCGATCGCGAACGTCTTCCTCCGAGCGGTAGCTCATTGCGATCCCGTTTGGGTTTCGGCGATGAAAGCCGCGCCGAACGTGTTGCTGGTCGGACCGTGGCTTCTGCTGCTGTACCTTCGCGGCCACCGATTCCTTCCGGAACCCCACGTGCTCAAGCGACTGGTCCTAGGCGCCCTGGTCGCCCAGGTTTTTGGCAACGTTTTGTTTCAATGGTCTCTGGGGGTCGTCGGGTTGGCCATGGCCGTTCCCTTGTGTCTGGGCACCATCATCCTGGGCGGTGCGCTGCTGGGCAGGATCTTCTTGAATGAACCGCTGACGATCCGAACGCTGTTCAGCGTGGGGTTGTTGATCGGAGCGATCAGCGTGTTATCGCTGGGCGCCGCCGAAGCACAGCGGTCGGTGTCCGCCGGACTGGACGACGTAACGTCCGCCGATTCGTGGTGGCGTTTGGCCGCCGGCGTTGCGGGCGCAACCGTTTCGGGAATGGCCTACGCCGTGCTGGGCGTGGTCATTCGTTACGGCGTGACCGGACGCGCGACGCTGAGCGTGACGGTTTTCATCGTCGGCGTGGTAGGCGTGATCAGCTTGGGCAGCTTGTCGCTGTGGCAGATCGGTTGGCAAGGAATCCTGGCAACCAGTTCGGATGACCTGACCGTGATGCTGCTGGCGGGCTTGATGAACACGGCCGCATTCTTGGCATTGACCCGGGCGTTCCAACTGGCCACTGTCGTCTATGTGAACGCCCTGAACGCGACTCAGGTTGGGATGGCCGCCATCGCCGGCGTCCTGCTGTTTCAGGAGGCGCTGTCTCGCGAACTGACCCTGGGCATCCTGCTGACCATCGCCGGCCTGCTGTTGATGAAACGCTAAAGCAAGCACCCGCCCCCGTTATTCCTTGGTGAAATCAGCGGAATGTCCCTCGCCCCTCGTGGGAGAGGGCAGGGTGAGGGGGCAGAAAAGGCGTCAGTTATTTCTCGAACGGTGCTAAGGTTGCAGGATCAAAGTCCGCTCCGTTGGGCCAGACAAGCGTGTGGACCTCCGGATCAAGCTGGCTCGTGTTCAAGCGTCAAAGTACTCCTGCCATGCCTCAATCAGAAAATCTTGCTGTTTCGGATGGATTGTTTGCTTTCGTCGTCTCCGCGACAGCTTGTCCGAAGGACCCGGATGACCAGGCGGCGGCCAATCATCGCACCATCACACTGGACCGTACCCGCCGCTCTGGTCCATCCGTTGGTTCGGGCTCCGCACATCCGATATCGGAATACTGCCTTATGAGCGTCCTGGCGGCTTCGAGAGCTTCTTCATCCTCCAAGTCCCAGACGCCCCCCGAATCCAATCGTCCCGCTGTCGTGGCCAAGTTAGCTAACGTCTGACCCAACCGCCACTCGGGACGCAGTTGGCCGAGCCGAGTCAGCGAGGCTAGCAGCTCAGCACGAGTTCGTTCCGTTGGTCTCACAGTTTGTCCCCCACTTTAGGAAGGCCGCCGACCGGACGAGTTAACTCACCAGTCACTTCGACCGTTATGGGCGTGCCAGGCAAGTACTTCGCCAAACGCGTCGCCCGTGTCACTCCGTCGTAAATCACGAATTCGCCGTCAGTTCCTCTCTTCACGTCGAGCGGTGGCATCCCCTCGGTAGACGTACCATGTTTGGCCACCTGACGTTGCAGCTTCATCGGATCAGCGCCGTCCATGCGCGAACCCGGCAAATGCAGTGATGCAGGATCGACCTGCAAGAACACGCGAGATTTCATTCCTAAATGATACCACAACCGCTGTCGGCCGACTACCACCATTGGCCTCGAAAGCGTGTTCGAGCACCCGAGTGTGCCGGAATTTGCCACCACAGTTCCGCCAAGCTTGCCGACTCACCTTTGTTGACGCTCAACGGCTGGCGACCAAGCGTTATCGTGGAAGCCGAGTTCCGGCGGGGTTGCCACCTCACCTCCGTTGACGCCCCAGACACCCACCGGCTGGTCTCCCCGCCAGATAATGCCGTTCTCGTCCACCATTAGGCCGTCGCTGCCAAGTGGTCGCATGGTCCTTGCCTTCGTCGACTCGACGTCCGTTTGAAT
>SKVE01000891.1 GCA_007129635.1 Planctomycetaceae bacterium | reverse complement strand
GTCAATCCCAACGACAATCGCAACGGCTCGTTGAACACCGAGACCCCGAATGTCTGACCGGGCGAACTGGCGATCAGCGTCGCCATCGCCAGCGGCAACATGATCCATCCGTAATAGATTCCGCGGCGTTGGCTGGTCAATTCGTCTTCAGACTTCCAATCTGCCGTTGGCTGGTCCATTTAGCACCGTTCGAGAAATAACTGTCCAATGTCCCCTCGCCCCTCGTGGGAGTGGGCAGGGTGAGGGGGCAGAAAGTGCGTCAGTTATTTCTCGAACGGTGCTTATTCGGAGTCGGATGGCAAGCTGTTCTATGGGGAGAATTAGCGAAAGGTCAAAACCTGGCGGGAACAACCTGCGGAATGTCGCCAAGTTGAACAACTAGCGAGTTTAGACTTCGACCAGCCATTCGACAAGTCCCGTTCCGATGCGACTTGGCCCAGCATCGACGAAGAAGCGCAACGGCGTGCCTAATCCATGCGGTAGGGTTTTTCCGCGCGGTAGAGATCCAGCAGTTCCTGTTCGTCGGCCTGCTGGTCCTCGGGCAACTGCTCGATCACTTTGGTCTGCCAAGCGATGGCCTCTTCGAAGTCGCCGCTCTCGGCATAGGCGGCGGCCATGGCCTTCATCACACCGATCGATTGCCCTTCGCTGATCTGGTGGGCTTGGCGGGCTATCTTCAGGGCGGCTTGTGCGTCTCGAATCTCATCGTCAGGGCATGTCGCCAGCAGCCAAGCGGTATTCTGCATGCCCAGCAGGTACTGTGGCGCCAGTTCCCGTGAGCGTTGGAAATCCGCCAGGGCTTCACCATAGCGGCCCAGTCGCTGCAGGTTAAAGCCGCGATTGTTGTACGCGCTGGCGGATTCCGGCTGAAGCTGGATCCATCGATCGAAATCGGCGATCGCTTTTTCTGAGTCGCCCTGCAAAAACCAGACGAAACCGCGTCCTCGATAGGCAGGCACAAAACCCTCGTCCAACTCGATGGCTCGACTATAATCCGTCACCGCCTGATCCAGCTTGTCCATCTGCTGCCACGCTCGACCTCGCTCGAAGTAGCCATCGGGCTGTTGGGGCGTCAAGCGGATCGCTTCGTTCAGATCGTCGATCGCCAGATCGTGGTTGCCGGCCGCCAGGTGAGCCGAGGCTCGGTTCACGTAGATCGAAAAACCGGTCAGGCCTTCGGCGATCGCCTGGTCGAAATCCGCGATGGCGTCCTCGAAATCGCCCATCGCGTATCGAGCGACGCCGCGATTGACGTAGAGGGGACCGTCGGTCATTCCCATCCGGATCGCGCGATCATAATCGGCGACCGCCTGGGGGAACCGGCCGTTGACGGCGTGGTGGATGCCGCGATTCAAGTAGGTGTTGGCATTCTTCGAGCCCAATTGGATCGCACGATCGTAGTCCTCGGCCGCCTGGGCCGAATCGCCACGAGTGGACCACATCACAGCACGCCGCTCGTAATGCACCGCGCGCTCAGGCTGACGACGGATCAAGGCCTCGTAAATCGGTTCGGCCTGATCGAGATTCACCACCGAGTCGACACTCAGCCAACCCTTTTTGCCATCGTCGTTCTGCACCCAGATCTGTTGATCTTGACGCGTGATCATCGAAAAGATCTCCCCCGGTTCGGCCTGGCCGGTGACTCGATCGCCGATCTTTAACGGGGCAACGCTGCGGGCCACGACGCTGGTCACCCGCGGTTGGGCGACGCTTTTCCCATGGAACAACAACAGAGTCAGCAGAGCGAGTAACGGAAGGAGAGTTGGACGCGACACGAGATTCGTTCCTTGCTGGATGCTGGAGCCGGAAGACGATGGCTGTTACCGATCGCGACAGGCCGAACAAGGCCGTCCGGCAAGTATAGAATCCTGGTCGACGCACTGCGACGATTCATTCGAAATGGCCAGTCGCCCTGACTGCAAAAGAACAGGATGGGCAAATTTTGCCGGTTACGGGATTTTTCTGGATTCTTTCGATTTTTCGGCCGATACCTGTTTCAGACATCGTCCGATTGGTTTTGAACGTGGAATGGGAAGCAAGAAGGGAACTTTGGCATGTTCTGGCGAGCGTTTTTCAGTTGCGTAAGCGCAGCAACGATAGTCATGGCCAGCGGTTGTGTCACCATGCATCCCTCGGCCTGCGGCGTGGGAGCCATCGGCGGTGGATGCGGCATCGGCAGTTGCTGCGGCGAACCGGCATGCGGCACGATCGGATACCGCCACCCTCCGTTGCTCGGAAGAATCGGTGCTGCCCTAGCATGCGGCTCGGGTTGTGGTGAAGTCTATTGGGGTGAATGGATCAATCACCCGCCCAAATACTGCGATCCGTGCGACCATCATGGCAATTGGATCGGAGCGGGATCGTGTGGCGTTGGGTGCTGGCATCCATTCCAGGGGATACGTAATCTATGGGGATATCGATGCTCTCCCGCTGGGTACGAGTCTACTTCAAGCTGCTCGTCCTGTGTGCCGATGGAGGCTCACTACGACTTTCTGGACCACATACCGGCAGAGATGCATGAAGGCGGCGAGTTCGTGCCTCCGCCGGTTCCTAAACCGGCACCCAGTCGACCTAATGGGGATGCCAACGGGCGACAGGCCTCTCGGTCCTCGATGTATGGCGGTCAGGTTAATCACGCCACGTATCGTCAGCGGCGGTAGTCATCGCCGAAGCTGACAACCATCTTGCTTGCAGGCTCTGCCCCATGCATGCCGTATTTGCTTCTACCCCCACTCGGTCGGCCCAGTGGGGGTTATTTTCTATAGCCAGGCTCTTTCACATCGTGGTGTTGTTCACTGCGGTTCTGTTGCTAGCGATTGCCTCCTGGCTGCTCGTGCGTCGCGTAAGCGGTGCGCTGCAAGCCCCACTTCCTGGGTTCTGTTTGCCGATGTTGGGCGCTTTGTTCGGAGCGTTGATCGCCGCTGCTGGTTGGATCGAAGGTGGATTTGGCACGACACGAGTCGATTCTGGTATCGAATCCGTCCGTCGTTGGCCCTATTCTCGGCTACTGCTGAGCGTCGCCATTTTGGTCGCAGGTGTTGCGGTTTCGTTGCCCGAGGCGTCGGTAACGGCCTTGTTCGGGTTCTGGACACTTGCGTTCGTGGGGGCTATTGCCGGTTGGTGTCTTTTGCCGACATGGTCAAAAGCGGACATTCGTCATCGCGATGGGGCGAACAAGACCGCTACCGAAAGGCTGGGGGCATCTTCCCCTGATCCGGCTGGGTTCGTCGCAGGATGCGTTGGCATCGATTGCGAGGGCGACGAGGAGGGCGAGGAGGATGTGGAATCGGAGCAGTTGCTGCCGGAACACGTGTCGCAACGCGTCGTGCGGGCTCGAGACGAGCGAGACGCGGAGGTCGTGTTCGGGACCGTTCGCTGCAGTTTCGCTCCAGGCCAGCGGCAGCAGAGTATTCACCTGGCGTTCTGCCCGCCGCTCCAAAAGCTTGCCCAATTGGCGACCGATCAGGTCGCTGGTCCCGCCGTTCAAATCAAGACGGTAACGGCTGAGACGTTCGGCGTGGGTCTGGAAGCCAAGCTGGCTTCGCCTAGCAAGGAGCCAACTGAAGTGCAGATTCAGTTTTTCGCCTTCGAGAAATCGCCTGACGACCGGGACGAGTGACTCGACGGCCTTCGCGTGCACCGCTCACCAGGACTTTGGCCGAATGGCCAGCAGATTCGCAGCAATCCGTACGCCCGGACGACACCGAGTCGGCCATCTCGGCGCGACGAGCCACCTCGGCTTCCTCGAACAATTGGATGATGTACGGATCGGCCCACGGCAACAGGTCGGCGGCGGGGGACAGGTTCGAGCAGCGGCAGGTCTGAGTATTCATGAATGAACTCCGTTTCTAGGAACCGTGGAAAAGCCGAGTTCTACGACTCGCTGACTGGACCTGGGAACTGCAAGTTCAGTGCCACAAGGTGAAAAAACGAGCGACGCACAAGCGACGATTTCTCTCTAACCCGTTTCCCTGGAACGATTTATGTAATCTTCTCGAAGCCGGACGTGTTCTGACGAATCCTCTGCAGATCAAGCGTCCAAGGCCAGATGCGGGATCGTTGTGGAAGATTTTTCAATCGATCGGGATCAGTTTGGGACGCCGCAACTTCACGCCGCCAATCCGTCCCTGGGTCCTGTAAAGCGTCGCAAAGTCCAGATGGAGGAAATCGTAGAGCGCCATGGGCGGATGGTCGTCCAGCCACTGGCGGGCCTGCTGCTTCATCTGCTGGTCATACGCCAGTTGGGAACTCGAATGCGCGTAGCAGCGACCTGGATGCCGCCGTAGGTCACCGTCGAAATCTGGACTGATGTGCCACAGTTCGTGGAAAACGGTTGTCAGTTTGTCGCCAAAACTCAGGTCCAGGAATCGGGGCAGGCAGAACGCCAGGAGGTACAGGTATTCGTGTCCGAGCGGACCAAACATCCGCTGGACGGTATACCGTTGGCGGCCGATACGTCCGCCCAACGCCCCGCCCCGGAACCGCATCGGTAGCAGCCAAGCGTGCAGACCATGGACGGTGCGTTTCCTGGCTTGCGTCCATGTCACCCCCACCTGTTGCATTCGAATGTGCGCCAGATCGGGACATCGGTCGACGATGTCTTCGCACAGGGCCCCCATCCGCTGGGTGAAATGAAAACCGGCAATCGACCGCTCTTCAGGTCGCTGCGGCCGCATGTTCCCTCCTTGCATCGTGGCCCCTTTATCTTGATCTGGCGTCGATAAGCCATCCATTATCCTGACTCTTGCTTCCGGAACAAGTTCCGAGTACATTTTTGGCAGTCGAATATGAAAAACAACGCCGGAAAGGAGGCCTAGGATGCCAGCGGATGACAAGCGTCGTCAAAAGAAGTTGGAACGTCGCAACGCCAAACGAAAACAGCGGCATCGCGAGATCACCAAACATCGCAATTTGGGACTCGCCGAGCGTTTAAGGGCCGCGACAGCATACCCGATTCTGGACTGTCTGATCAGCAACACGCTGATCGAGGATGGCATCTGCACCGCGATCTTGAGTCGCCAATTGCCGACGGGCGAGGTGGCGTATTCCGTGTTCCTGGTCGACCGGTACTGCCTGGGCGTGAAGGATGCGTTCGGTGGCGTTCGTTTTCGCGACGAGTATCGGCAGATGGTCGAGAAGTCCGATGAAAAACTGGACATGAAGCGAATCGATCCAGCCGACTTGCGATACCTGGTCGAGCAGTCCGTCGAGTACGCGCGAGACTTGGGACTGGAACCGCACTCCGACTATGCCCGCTTCAGCGCGATTTTTGGCGACATCGATCCCGAACAAGCGTCCCTTCAAGTGGAATTCGGCAAAGACGGCAAGCCGCTGTTCTACGCCGGGCCTCATGATGATTCGCACAAATGCCAACGAATCATCGAGACGCTCAGAGAAAGTTGCGGCGACGACGGTTTTGACTATGTCCTTCCCGTCGCCGTGTTGGATGGAAACCCGCTCTTTTCTGCGTCCTCCAAGGGGCTGCATGTTTACGGTCCACCTGAATCCGACGAAGAACCCTGATCGATACCCCCATTTGCGAGGACGGTAGATGCAAAGCCAGGAGACAGCACGAAAGTCCATCACGTCGGTGCTCCAACGAGGAATCGAGCGGCTTCTGATCGCCTTCTCTTTCTGGGGATTGCTGATGGCGTCGTTGTTCTTCGCCGCGTCCCTCACTCCGTCCCTGTTGCCCAGGCATTACGTGGTCCAAGGCATCTTGTCCGGAATGGCTCTGGCGGTCGGTTATGGTGTCGGTGTGTTTTTGGTGTGGGTATGGCACTACATGGAGCTTCCCGAATTTGGTGACCGCGTCCAGCGCACGAGCAAGGGGCTGACGGCCGCGTTTGTCGCCGTGGTGATGATCAGCTTTTTATGGCAGACGACCGAATGGGCGAACTCCGTTCGTCGCTTGATGGAGATGGAACCCGTAGACACGGCTTATCCTTGGCGAATCGGCGCGGTCGCTATCCTGGTGGGCGTTGCGATCATTATGGTGATGCGAGGCCTGTGCTTCTGCTGGCGCTATGTCAATCGCAAACTGGCCACGATCATCCCGCGGCGGATCGCGCACGTGTTGAGCACCTTGCTGATCGGTTTTGCCGTGCTGGTGATCGCCAACGACGTGATCGCTCGGTTTGCGTTGAACACCGCCGATTCGATTTTCCTGGAGATCGACAAGAGAGTCGATGACGATACCCGGCAACCCGCCGACCCGAATGCTTCGGGCAGCGACGCCTCGCTGATCGCTTGGGACACGATCGGCGTCCAAGGAAAGCGTTTCATCACGTCGGGGCCGACCCAGGAGGAACTTGGCCGGTTTTGGGGCCAGCCGGCCAAGCAGCCCTTGCGGGTCTATGTCGGCATGCGCACCAAGCAGTCCATGGAACAGCAGGCCGAACTGGCCTTGGAGGAACTCAAACGAGTCGGCGGTTTTTCACGATCGGTACTGGTCGTCGCCACGCCGACGGGCACCGGTTGGCTGGATCCGGGCGCGGTCGATACGCTCGAGTACTTGCATGCCGGGGACACGGCGATCGTCAGCATGCAGTATTCGTATCTTCCAAGCTGGATCACGATCCTGGTCGATCCCCAGCGGTCGCGGCAAGCAGCACGCACCCTGTTCCACGCCATCTACAGCCATTGGACCACGCTGCCTCGCGATGATCGCCCTCGTCTGTACCTGCATGGTTTGAGTCTCGGAGCGCTGGGATCCGAGTCCAGTGCGGATGTGTTCACCGTGTTCGAGGATCCGATCCATGGTGGGGTCTGGAGCGGCCCTCCGTTTCCCAGTCGTGTCTGGTCCAGGATCACCCAGGCGCGCAATCCGGAGTCGCCCATGTGGTTGCCCGAGTTTCGCGATGGATCCATGGTCCGATTCACAAATCAAACGAACACCTTAGATCGCGGCGATCAGCGTTGGGGTCCGATGCGATTCGTTTATATCCAGTACGCCAGCGATCCGATGTGTTTCTTTTCGCCGGATCTGCTGTACCGCCAGCCCGACTGGTTGCAGGACCAGCGCGGTCCTGACGTCTCGCCTTACTTGCGTTGGTACCCGATCATCCTGTTCCTGCAGACCGCCTTCGATTTGCCCATGGCCACCAGCGTACCGCTGGGGTACGGTCACAACTACAGTCCGGCGAATTATCTGGAAGCCTGGATCGCCGTCACCGATCCCGCCGCATGGACCGAACAGGACACCCAGCGACTGACGCAACAACTGGCCGACGACCGCGAGCCTTCGAGTCTTCGCCCGTAGGGTGGGTCGGAAGTCGGAGGTCGGAAGTCGGAGCGAGTACTGAAAACCCCGCACCCCGCACCCCGCACGAAGCACGAAGCACGAAGCACGAAGCACGAAGCACGAAGCACGAAGCACGAAGCACCCCCGTCCACGGCCGAATCGCGAAAACGCGAAAGGGCGAAAACGCGAAACGAATTTTGGCAAATTCGGCGACAGAGATACGGTCAGGTGCTGCCCGAATTTTGGCAAATT
>SKVE01000293.1 GCA_007129635.1 Planctomycetaceae bacterium | reverse complement strand
CGAGGCCAACGTGCTGCGCATCCGCGGCAGGCCCCTGTCCGATGCCACCATCGTCATCCGCGGTCACAAGGATGCACGAACCGGCAAAGTGCAGGAATTGATCAAGGAATGCCAGAGCAGCAATTTCGAGAAGTTCGCCTTGCGAGCAAAAGAGGACGTCGGGAACTAAGGCCACCTGCGTGGCGGTGACGGAGATGAATCATGAAAGTCCGCAATCTTTCCAGCAACCGATCCGAGAAGGTCGAGATCCCGATGACGCCGATGATCGACATCGTGTTCCAGTTGCTGGTATTCTTCATCATGACGTTCCAAATCGTCGCTCAGGAAGGCGACTTCAACATTCGGATGCCGCTGGCGGCGATGAGCGAAGGACCACCGCCCATCGATCAACTTCCCCCGATGGTCGTTCGCATGCAAGCCGACTCGCGAGGCAACCTGGCTCAGGTCTCGCTGAACCAGCGCCCCATGGGGGTCAGCATGCAGCGACTGCACGACGAGATCCGTCAGGTGATCGGCGATGACCGCGGACCTGGCAGCGTGCAGGAGACGGCCGAAGTCGAACTGGACTGTGACTACAATCTTCGCTACGAACACGTGATCGAAGCGATCACGGCCGTTTCCGGCTATCTGGACGGTAGCGGAAACATCGTCCGGCTGGCCGAGAAGATCAAATTCGCGCCCCCGCGCGCCGCTCCCTGACCACCCTGGTTGCGTCAACCCCGTAATCGCATAAAAAGCAGCACGGATTGCCCACCCGTCGTTCGCAGGGTCGGAGAACCGGAGCTACGTCAGTCCCAGATGTTCCAATGCTTCTCGCACGTCAGGGGCTGCCAGCAAGTCCCTGAACCGTCCGATCGCTGGCCGATCGACTCGTCCCGCAGGCACCACGAAATCGTACCGCTCCTCGGTCAACGGCAGAAACCCCAAGCCACCCCGCTGGGCCGCGCCGCTAATGGCAACTCCCCAATCGGCTCGACCTTGTACGACGGCGGCGACCACCCCGTTGTGGCTCCGCGATTGCACGGCATAGCCCGGCGGCTTGGCCCCGTCCAACAAACGATCGATCAAGATCCGCGTTCCGCTGCCCTGATTGCGGTTGACCATTATGCAGGCCGGATCGTTTTTGAATTGCGTTACCGCCGATTCCGCCGTCTTCCCCTCGAAACGCTGGTCCCCGGGGCGGTAGACCACGCCCTGCATCCGGCCATAACCCGGGATCAGAATCAGATCGGCGGTGACGAACGGGCGATTGTATTCGCCCGTTTCCGCATCCAGCAGATGAATGCCCGCCAAATCGCACTCGCCGCGTCCAGCCGCGTCCAGCCCGGCGGTCGAGCCGACCGCGAGGAACTTCGTGCGAATCCCCGTTTGCTGCAAGCGACCCAACAGGTAATCCAGGCCGACGCAATGGCTGCCGATCACGACCAGATCGGCCGCTCGCCAATCGCGGCTCAGCAATTGCACCTGGACCATCGTCGCCCGCTCTAGCCGCTCATGGTGCCGGTCGATGGTCACGAACCCGTCCGCATGGCTGAACGTCGTGACCGATCCGGAGCCCTTGCCCATCGGGTAGGCGGCCAGGCGGACCCCGGCGCGATCGGCATCGACCTCGGCCTGGTCTCGCTGCACCAAGCCGACCAGCAGGTACTCCGTGCGGCCGATTTCTGAGTTGACCGGGACGGCCAGTCGCGCCGATCGTATGGATGCCGTCTCGATCGCCCGACCCGCCAAACGCCGCAGGACCGGCGTCACGAACTCGTGAAAGGTGAAGATCGCCGACGTGGGAAATCCCGGCAGGATCACCACAGCCTTGCCTTGACTGGCGGCCAGACAGATCGGCTTACCCGGTTTCAAGGCAACGCCGTGAGCCACGATCCCCGGATCGCTCAGATCGCGAATCGCGTGGTACGACAGATCGCCCTCGCCTTTGCTGGTGCCCCCCGATAACAGCACCACATCGCATTCGGCCAGCGCTTCGGTCACCCGCTGGCGCAGCAAAGCCAAGTCGTCGCGGACGACTCCATATTCGACCGGTTCGCCTCCCAGTTCGCGAACCGCATCGGCGATGATGCGGCCATTGCTGTCGAAAACCATGCCCGGCCGCATCGGTTCGCCCGGCCGAAGGATCTCGTCGCCCGTCGAAATCACCGCCACCCGCGGCCGTCGCCAAACCTGGACCCGATCTACCCCGACCGCAGCCAACACGCCCGTTTCGCGGCTGGTCAGCCCGTCGCCCACGCGCAGCACCGTTTCCCCGGCGGCGATATCCGTGGCGGCAAACGAGATCCCGGCACCCGCATGCACCGCTCGTCGTACCACCAGTTCGCCGCGTTCGATGTCCGTATGCTCGATCATCACCACCGCATCGGCGCCCCGAGGCAACATGCCGCCCGTGGCGATCGCCATCGCTGTCTTCGCGGATACCTGGCCCTGCGGCACCGTTCCCGTCGCAATCGACTGGTCCAGCAGCGTTAGATGGCGCGGCGTTTCTTCCGCTGCCCCGTAGGTATCCTCGGCACGAACGGCAAATCCGTCGAAATTCGACCGGTCGAACGACGGAACGTCCACGGCGGCCACGACATCGCGAGCCAAGATTCGGCCCAGCGCCTGGCCGATCGGCACCGCTTGCTCGCCCAACGGCTGCAATTCTAACACGGCATGAAATCGGCGCTGGGCTTCGTCGCGATCGATGACATCCAAGAATTGATGCTGCACATTCATTTTGATCACCCACCCTACTTTCTACTGCTTGCGGTATAGCACGCTCGATTTGTCGGTGTCAAGCTGGAGAATCGTTCGAATCGGGGCACACGCCCGCCGTATTTTCCCGTTCTTTGCTCCGCCAGACTTGCCTCTTGCCAATCATGTGGTAAACCCAAGTGTCAGCGTGTCCTGAATGCGATACGCTGGCCCGCCGGATGACCCTCCAACTGGCTATGCCACCACCTCGCACCCCCATGCTGGGAGACGATTTCGATGAGGCGATTTATTATTCTGCTGCCGATGTTGCTGATCATCGTTTTGCCTATCAGCGAAACCCAAGCCTCGGGCCAACCACGTGGTTTGCTGCGCCGATTGGCGGCGGCCCGAGCGGCGAGTGAACCGGCCGCCATCCCGCCAGCCCCGGCAGAACATCGACCGGATGGTCCGCCGCCCGCGACCTGGAGCATGACGCCCGAGCTGTACCCACAATGGTACGGCGGCTTTCATGGACGCTTCCTGCAGAACTACGGCTTCCCGACCGGCGATCTGGGCGTTCGCGGACAGGCCTGGTAAGCGCCCTTGCAAACAAGGGCGGATGGAAACACAATAGTCCGTTTGTGTCGGCGGCAGGATGTGCCGTCGAGCCTGTGAAGTCCATCCTTAGCTGATTGCGAGTCCCTCCCATGACACAGGAAAAGGCACCCTGGATCACGTATCGACCTGGGCTGAAAGTACTGGATTGTACGATCCGAGACGGCGGTCTGGTCAACGCTCACAAGTTCTCGGAAGAATTCGTCAAAGCCGTCTACGTGGCCTGTATCGAGGCAGGTGTCGATTACATGGAAGTCGGCTACAAGAATTCGCCGCGTCTGTTCTCTGCCGAGCAGTTTGGACCCTGGAAATACTGCGACGAAGCCGTTTTGAACCGGGTATTTGCCGAACATGATGCCGCAAAGACCGGCTTGAAGCTGGCCGCCATGGCCGATGCCACCAAGAGCGACTGGCGCGAGCAGATTGTGCCGTGCGACCAGAGCGTGTTGGACCTGATCCGCGTCGCCTTTTACGCGCACCAGGTCTCCGAGGCCGTCGAAATGATCCAACATGCGCATGACATGGGATACGAGACCAGTGCCAATTTGATGGCCGTTTCGGCGATCAGCGAGAACGAGATCGACACGGTCTTGGAAGCCATCAAACCCACACCGGCGGGTGCGATGGTCATCGTGGACAGTTATGGTCACCTGTATCGTGAACAGATCGATATCCTGTACGACAAATACTCACGCGCCATGGAAGGAACGGGGAAAGACATCGGCATCCACGCGCACAATAACCTGCAACTGGCCTTCGCCAATACGATCGAAGCCATCATTCTGGGCTCGAATCGAGCCGATGCGACGATGGGCGGGTTGGGGCGCGGCGCCGGCAACTGCCCGCTGGAACTGCTGCTGGGCTTTTTGCGAAATCCCAAGTTCCATCTTCGCCCTGTGGTCAAATTGTTGCAGGAGTACATCGAACCGATGCACGATCAGTATCATTGGGGCGCTCTGCTGCCCTATAACCTCACCGGCCAACTGAATCATCATCCACAGGCGGCGATCAAGTTCCTGGACAGCGACGACAACAAGAACTTCCTGAAGTTCTTCGATGAACTGGTTGTTGAAGTGTGACGGCATGCTCAGTGACAAAGCACGTCGCCACCTGCTGGGACTCACAGCACTGTTCTTCTTGGCGCTGGCGGGGGCTCTGCTGATCACTTTCCAGGACGACGAGATCGTCTTGCGCGACGGGCTGCCCTTCGCGTTGGGAAGCATGAGCTGGCGTATCAGCCTGACCTTGGCCGTGCTGTGGCTGGCCCTGCCGCAGGTGCTGGTACTGACCCGCCGGCTGCCACCACGATTGACCGCCGCTATTTTCCTGGGCGGTCTGATCGTCGTGGCATCTCGAGGCCGGGCGTTGCTGCCCGTGCTGCTGATTGTCGTGCTGATGATCGGCGTCGAGATCTCTGCTGGCGTCTTGAGACCCTTCTCGCCACCACCGGCCAAACGCCGCAAACCCCCGAAGAAATAATCCAGCGTATTAGGAAATCCGAGGTTTTCGACACCGGCTTCATCGGTTCTAATGATCGGAAAGCCCCTGAAGATTTGAGGAGTTCGACATGACCAATCGTAGAGTGAATCGCCGTTCGTTTCTGGGAACCGCTTTGGTAGCAGGCTCCGCCCCATGGGTTTTGCCCAGTCGAGTCTGGGGGGAACGGGCGCCCAGCCGTACGCTGAACGTGGCCATCGTGGGTGGCGCCCCGGCTCGGAACGTCGGTCGCCAGGCACGAGTTCGGGTCGTGGCGGTGTGCGATGTGGATGACCGGCGTTTGGCTGGCCCCAAGAAAGACTACCCGGACGCAGCGGCCTACAATGATTTCCGCGTGATGTTGGACGAAATGGCCGACGATATCGATGCCCTGGCGATCGGTACGCCCGACCATTCGCATTTTCCCATCGCGATCCTGGCCATGTCGATGGGCAAGCACGTGTTCGTGGAAAAGCCGCTGGCCAACACGTTCCACGAAGCCGAATTGCTGATGGCGGCCGAGAAGAAGTACCAGGTGGCCTGTCAGATGGGAAATCAAGGCCATTCGGGAGGCAATTACCATCAGTTCAAAGCCTTTGCCGAAGCAGGTCTTCTGGATGGTGTAACCAAGGTCGTGTCACACTTCAATCGCGACCGACGCTGGCATCCTTGGGGCGACGTGCCCGGTTTTCCGGAAGGCGAGCCGGTTCCCGAGGGACTGCACTGGCACCTGTGGCATACCACTGCGGAAGAGCGGCCGTTCAGCGGTCGTTACCACCCGGGCAACTGGCGAGGCTGGTATCGGTACGGGATGGGAGCGATGGGCGATTGGGGTCCGCACATCCTGGATACGGCGCACCGCTTTCTCGAACTGGGCTTGCCCACCGAAGTGGAACTGGTGCACGTCGACCGGCACAATGCCTATGTGTTTCCGTTTGAAACCACGTTGCGTTTTCATTTCCCGGCACGCGGCGACAAGCCACCGGTCGAGGTCTACTGGTACGACGGTACAGCAAATCGGCCGCCGGAGGGCGAACGTTCGGGCACGGCAGGGAAAGTGCTGCTGGGCGGCAAGTACGACTTTGCGGGCGGCACGCACGGCGCGACGTTGCAAGTCATCCCGGAAGCCGTGCGGAAGGAAGTCGAAAGCGAATTGCCCCGTTTTTCAACCGGCTCGAATCACTACCAGAACTTCGTCCTGGCCGCGTTGGGCGAAGAAAAAAGCCGTTCGTCGTTTGACGTGGCGGGGCCCTTGAATCAAGTCTTCAATCTGGGCGTCATCGCTCAGGAATTAGGCTTGCAGGGCCAGACGCTGGCCTTTGATCCCCAAGCCAAGCGTTTCGTGGACAACGAAGCCGCCAACGCTTTGCTCGTCGGCCCGCCACCGCGAAAGGGCTGGGAATTCCTGTACGAGCTATAACCCAAAAAAAGGGACGGGACCAATAATGTTCGGCCCGGTAATTGCGTACAGGGTAGTGGCGGAACGAACGGCAGGGAAGTCGAACGTCCGAGCGAGGCATGAGACTGTCGGAATGGCAGGCGGGGCCGGGAATGGCAAAGCTTCAGCAATGCTGCCTCGGTGGCCAACGGTCTTGCATCATGTCTCTTAATTCACTTCATGGCAGTGGTGGCAAACCAAGCTCTTTCAAAAACTGGTTGTGCCTGGCTGTGGCCTGCTGAATCGACTTGTCGATGGCGACCAACTCCGCGCGCGTCGACGCCAGGTCGATCTCCTCTTCCGCTGGGGCATATTGCACAACGCTGTAAAAGGCTCTAGCCATTGGTGTTCCTCCGCATCCCCCCGCGCAGCGTGTCGGAGATATTCCAAAGGGTCTTGCCGAGTTGTTTCTGGTCGAGATCGGTCATGGAGTTGGCACGGGCTTTGGTTGGGTTTGTTCGTGGAGCACTGCGGGCGGGATTCGCACCGTTTTGCCATCCTGGACGATGATCAGATCCGTGCCCGTTTGGATTGCCGTGTTGCGGGCGAGTTCGGATGCGCGTCGCAGGGCCTCGTGGGAAGCCCTGAGGTCGGGGTCTCTTGCGTTAGAAATATCCTTCGAGTTCATCGGTTTTCGCTCCAATCCAGCAGAGTTGGCGTCGCACCGGCATTATCGTACACGGCCCACGCATCCACCGCCGACTTGTAGACCCGTTCAAGATTCTTCAAGCCAGCGATAAAGCGTCTGCGGATGACCGGTTCGGGAACGTCGTGCCCGCCTTGGCGAACTCGCTCGGCCACGCGGGCGATGGCGGTTTCGGCATGGGGCAGAGACAGGAAAAACAGACTGACGTGATAGCCATCGCTGCGCCATTGTCGGATGTGCCGCAAATAGCCCAGCCCGGACAGTGTGGTTTCGAATGCGAAACTTCCACCTCGCTTCACGCACGCGGCGAACTCTTCCAGCATCAGTCGCCCGGCCCGAATCGCTGCCGCCTCTGGCGCGAATGGCGACAAGCCCGCCGCGATCAGGTCCGCATTGATGAACCGCGGACACTGCGCCTCCGCAGGCAGAAACGTACGAGCAAAGGTCGTTTTCCCCGCCCCGTTCGGTCCAGCGATGATGATGATCTTCTTACTCACGCCATGCCCTCCGGCGAACCACCGCGAACGACGTTGGTAAGGTCGCTAAGATTCTGGCTGAGCCACCCGGGTTCGTTCCAAAACTCAGGAAACCTCAGCCTCGGCGTCACTGGTGGTTTGTCGTCGTGTTTCATGCGTCTTCTAGTTTGTCCGGATTTTCCAGGACCTT